>JBGTNO010000283.1:0-20832 GCA_041743065.1 Chthoniobacterales bacterium | reverse complement strand
GCTGGCTGCGGCGGCCCGCCGCAGCCTCCCGGAGGCAGCAGCGTCCGGCCAAAGCTGCCCGGCGAGCCGCCGGGCAGGACACGCGAGCCGCGTGTGCTCCCCGAAGCGGAACGCCCTGGCTAAGCCGCGTCTTTCTGCTTGCCCTCGAGCGCCTTCACGGCCTGATCGAGGATGTTCTTGAAGGCGGCTTCCTCCGTCACGGCCAAGTCGGCCAGGATCTTGCGATCCAGCGCGATGCCGCTCGCTTTCAGCCCTTCCATGAAGCGGCTGTAGGTGATGCCATTGGCGCGGCAGGCGGCATTGATCCGGGTGATCCAGAGGTTGCGGAAATTGCGTTTCCGGACTTTCCGGTCCCGATAGGACCAGGATTCAGCCTTCATCACCGCGTTCTTGGCGTAACGGAAAAGTTTCGAGCGGCGTCCGCGGAAACCTTTGGCTTTATCGACGACCCGCTTGCGCCGTTCGCGGCTGGCGGGAGCATTAGTGGCTCTGGGCATGAGATGTATTTTTTAGGAGTGAACTGTTTTTATATCATCGGTCCGGACTACCTCGTTCGCTCATTTTCCGCAGGGTGCGGAAGGCGACCGGACCGTCAGCGCCCATTATTTGCGGTTGCTGAATGGCAGGTTCTCAATCACGCGGGCCATATCGGTTTTGTCCGTGAGGACCGTTTTACCGAGCTGGCGTTTGCGCTTGGAACTCTTCGACTGCAGCAAATGCCGCTTGGAAGATTGAGAACGCAGCACCTTCCCCGTCGCGGTCACTTTGAAGCGTTTCGCGACGGCCTTACGGGTCTTGCTACGAGCAATGGATTTTGGCATGGGGCGGCGAAGATACGGGCTCGGAGGAAATAGGCAAACCAAATCTGCCGGATGGTGGAGGCGAATCGCCTCAAAAAGAACGTTATCCGAGTGGTGAGGAGAGAGCCGAGTAGGCGATCCGCTGCCTCAAAAGTAGGTGCGACCGGAGATGGACACCGAAATGAGCCCAAAAACCAAAAGACGAAGTGAGGGGAAAAATGCGCGCGCGGGCTGGGAAGATCGACACCAAATGATCGACGAAGCGTTGGCGCTTGGGGGTATCACCGCAAGGCGGCGATCCGAGCGCTGGGCGGGAAAGTGGGGCCGAAAATGCGGAGCGTGGCGGCGGTGATCGCGCTGGGCGGACGCCACGCGGGTGAGGCCTCGTTCCGGGCGCTTGTGAAATCTTTCACAAATTCCCGCTTGCGCCTTCTCGGGGGGTGTCCATAGATTCGGAAGCCTCGGCCCATGGCGACTTCGACTCAGGATTTTCAGTCTCTCGATACGGCGGCACGTGCCTCGCAGGCGCTGTCGGAGGTGGAGGAGACGCAGGATCTCCTGGGCGAAAAGCTGATCCTGAACATGGGGCCTTCGCACCCGGCGACGCACGGGGTGCTCCGGATTGTGCTGGAACTGGAGGGCGAGATCATTACCAAGGCGACGCCGGACGTGGGCTATCTGCATCGCGGCGATGAGAAGATCGCTGAAAACATGCAGTATAATCAGTTTATCCCGTACACGGATCGGCTGGATTACCTCGCTCCGCTGGCCAATAACGTGGCTTACGCGATGGCGGTGGAGAAGTTGCTCGGCTGGACGCTGCCGGAGCGCGGGCGCTGTATCCGCCTGATCTGCTGCGAGATGGCGCGGATTTCTTCGCATCTGCTCGGGCTGGGCGCGTTCGCCATGGATACGGGTGCGATGACCGTTTTCCTCTACACTTTCACGGAGCGCGAGAAGCTCTACAACCTGATCGAGCAACTCACGGGCGCTCGTTTCACCACTTCCTACACGCGCATCGGCGGCATGATTCGCGACGTGAGCGACGAATTTCTGGCCGGCCTGCGCCAGTTTCTGGCGGAGTTCCCAGCCCAGCTGGACGAGGTGGACAACCTGCTCACGCGGAACCGGATTTTCGTGGATCGGACGAAGGATGTGGGCGTGATCAGCGCGGAGGACGCCATCGCCTACGGCATCACCGGTCCCAATGCGCGCGGCTCGGGCGTGGACATGGATCTGCGGAAAAGGCATCCGTATCTCGACTACGAGACCTACGAGTTCGAGGTGCCACTCGGCTCGGTCGGCGATTGCTACGACCGCTATCTGGTCCGCCTGCACGAGATGCGGCAGAGCGTGGAAATCCTGAAACAGGCCCTCGACAAGCTGCCGGGCGGTCCCATCGCCCACCTCGATCCGAAAAACATTCCGCCGAGCAAGTTGCGCACGCTGACGAAGATGGAGGAGCTGATCCACCATTTCATCCTCCACACCGAGGGGCTGGACGCGCCGTCGGGCGAGGTCTATTTCGGCGCGGAAAATCCCAAGGGCGAACTTGGTTTCTACGTGAACAGCCGGGGCGGCGGGGTGCCCCACCGGCTGAAGATTCGCGCCCCCTCTTTTGTCAACCTGAGCATTCTGCCCAAGCTGCTGCCCGGTCACATGATGAGCGACGTGGTGGCGATTCTGGGCAGCCTCGATTTTGTGATGGGAGAATGCGACCGCTAATGCGACCTCTCGGATATCAGGAGGGGCGTCCGCTGGCCCGGACCACCATGGTGCTGGGCTTGAGCGCGGTGCTCACGACGGGCTGCGGCCCCCGGATCACGGATCGGAATCTCGATGAGGTGAAACCCGACATGTCGAAGAAAGAGGTGGAGTCCATCCTGGGCCAGCCGACCGATATAAAATCGCATGAGCTGACCTTGCAGACTCAGATGAAAACGCTGCAGGCGACCCGCTATTACTACGAACAGGCGGGCCACCGGGTGGAGCTGATCTTCGTCGCCGACAAGCTCGTGGGGAAAAACGGTCATTTCGAAGTGGATGGAGTAGTGGCGACGCGCGTGGCGGAGAGGGCCAATTCCGATCAGCCGATTCCCGGGGTGAGCGCCGGGGCGCCCATGGTGTTGCAGGAGGTGATCGAGATCAACGACGAGCCGAGCGTGGCAGAGCCGGCCCCGAGTGAGCCAGCGCCGCCCGCGGTGGAGCCCGCCCTGCCTATCCGCGACAAGGCGGCTGGCAGTGAACCCACCCCGCCCGTGATCTCGGAGGGAATCGAGTAAGCGTATGGCCTTTCCAATGCCGCCCGAAGTCGAAGCAAAAGCCGCCGAGCTGATCTCGCATTATCCCGCCTCGAAGCGGAGCGCCGCTCTGCCCCTGCTCCACCTGGCACAGGAACATTTCGGCTACATCTCGAAGGAGGCGGTCACCTGGATCGCGGAGCGCTTGGAGTTGCAGCCGATCAACATTCTCGAGCTGGTCACTTTTTATCCGATGTTCCGCCAGAAAGCGGCGGGGAAACATCACGTGCGCGTCTGCCGGACGCTTTCCTGCGCGATGGCGGGCGGCGATAAGCTGATGAGCACGCTCTGCCAGCACGCGCGCATTCATCGCGACGCCCATGCCGGACACGGCGACCCCATTTCGGTGGGTGAAGACGGCAGATACAGCATCGAGTTTGTCGAGTGCCTCGCGAGTTGCGGCACGGGGCCGGTGATGATGGTGAACGACGATTTCTACGAAGCGGTGCCGCTCACCCGAGTGCCGGAAATCCTGGGGAAATACGACTGATGGCCGGGATCACCCACACCAAGACGCCACACGCGCTGGAGCGGCGGCTCATCTTTAAAAATATCGACCGCGCCGGCTGGGCGAACGATATCGAGACGTATCTGCGCGATGGCGGCTACGACGATCTGAAGAAGGCCGTCGGCATGAAGGGGCCGGACATCGTGAATGAGGTGAAGGCCTCGGGATTGCGCGGTCGCGGGGGCGCGGGTTTTCCGTGCGGCGTGAAGTGGGGCTTCATCAAGCCCGATGAAAAGAAGCCAGTCTATCTGATCTGCAACGCGGACGAGTCGGAGCCGGGCACTTTCAAGGATCGCTACATCATTCATCAAGACCCGCATCAGCTCATCGAGGGGATGCTGATCAGTTGCTACGCCCTGCGGGTGAAGCTGGCCTATATCTATATCCGCGGAGAATTTCCGGAAGGAGCGCGGATTCTGGAAAAGGCGATCGCCGAAGCCCAGGCAAAGGGATTCATGGGCAAGGCTTTTCTCGGCACCGAGGAGGATATTCAGATGTATGTGCATCGCGGAGCCGGCGCCTATATTTGCGGCGAGGAGACCGGCCTGATCGAGTCGCTGGAAGGCAAGCGCGCCTATCCGCGGATCAAGCCTCCCTATTTCCCGGCCGTGCTCGGGCTGTATCAGTGCCCCACCATCGTCAATAACGTCGAGACCCTTTGTCATGTGAAGCATGTGATAGCCATGGGCGGCGCGGAATACGCCAAAATCGGCCGCCCCAACAACACCGGCACCCGCATTTTGTGCGTGAGCGGTGATGTGAAAAGTCCCGGCTATTACGAAGTCGAAGTCGGCAGCCTGACCATGGGCCAGCTCATCCACGACATCTGCGGCGGCGTCAAAGAAGGCCGGAAACTGAAAGCCGTCATCCCCGGTGGCAGCTCGGCCAAGGTGCTGCGGGCCGGCGAGCGTTTCAAGCTGAAGAGCAAAGGCGCCGATGGCGAAATGACGGAGAAGGAGATCGGGCTGGAAGACATCCCCATGGATTTCGACTCCCTCGCGGCGGTCGGCTCGATGGCGGGTTCGGGCGGCGTCATCGTGATGGACGAAACCCGCGACATGGTCTGGGTGCTGAATAACATCAACGCCTTCTACGCGCATGAAAGCTGCGGCCAGTGCACTCCCTGCCGTGAAGGTTCGCTCTGGATGCGCAAGATCACCGACCGCATGGTCGAAGGCGGCGGGGTCGAGCGCGATGTCGATACCCTGAAAAACGTGGCTGACAACATCGCCGGCAAGACAATTTGCGCCTTCGGCGAAGCCTGCTCCTGGCCAACCCAGAGCTTTATCGCCAAGTTCCGCGAAGAGTTTCAGGGTTACGCCAAAAAGCCCGAGCCGCCCCCCCTGCCGCCCGAGTATCTGCCCGATGCCCTGGTCGCTAAGCACAGAACGGAAACCATAGACTCGGCCCGAGCCTCAGCCGACATTGCCGGATGAAATATCGCGTCCTGCTCACTCTAGATGAAGACGGTGTTTTCGTGGCCGAAGTGCCCAGTCTTCCAGGCTGTATTGCTGAGGGCCAGAATCGCCGCGAAGCCCTGGAAGGAATCCGCGAAGCCGCTGCGGGCTACATCGAAAGCCTCGAAGCGCACGGGGATACCGTGCCGCCTCCCATCACCGAGGAAATTGTGGAAATCGACGGATGAGCCGTCTCCCATCTGTCTCTGGTCAACAAATTAGCAAAGCTTTGGGAAAAATAGGTTATGAATTAGATCGGCAGCGCGGGAGCCACATGATTCTTCGCAATAGCGTCTCGCCTTTCCGACGTCTCACTGTTCCAAATCACCGGGAAGTGGCGAAGGGAACGCTGCGCGCCATCATTCGCGAGGCCGGCCTGACCGTCGATGAATTCACAGATCTTCTATAAATGACGACCGCAGAGCCAAAAGTTCAGCTGATGAACGTCCAGATCGATGGCGAATGGCACCAGTTCCCCGAAGGAACCCGCGTCATCGAAGCCTGCCGCCAGGTCGGGAAATTCATCCCGCACTATTGCTATCACCCCAAGCTGAGCTCGCCGGGCAACTGCCGGATGTGCCTGATCGAAATGGGCATGCCGCCCCGCCCGGACAAGGACGGCAACGTCCCAAAAGACTCGGACGGCCGGCCCGTCATCGGCTGGATCCCGCGCCCGCAGATTTCCTGCGCGCAGGACGTGGCCGAAGGCATGGGCATCCGGACGGATTCGCCCATGGTCCAGGAGTGTCGGCAGGGCGTGATGGAATTTTTGCTCATCAATCACCCGCTCGACTGCCCCATCTGCGATCAGGCCGGTGAATGCCGGCTCCAGGAATTCAGCGTGGAATACGGCAACGCCGGTTCGCGTTTCCTCGAGCACAAGGTCAAGAAGCCGAAAAACGTCGAACTCGGTCCCCGGATCACGCTGGACGACGAGCGCTGTATCCTGTGCTCACGCTGCATCCGCTTCATGAAAGAGGTCGCGCACGACGATGTGCTCGGCTTTGTCGATCGCGGCAGCTACAGCACGCTGACCTGCCATCCGGAGCGCGAGCTGGACAGCAACTATTCGCTCAACACCGTCGATATCTGCCCCGTGGGCGCGCTGACCTCGAACGATTTCCGCTTCAAGATGCGGGTCTGGTTTCTCAAGGAAACCAAGAGCTTCTGCACCAGTTGCGCGACTGGTTGCAACACCGTCGTCGGCAGCCGCGAAAACACCGTTTACCGCCAGACTCCGCGCGAAAACAACGCCGTCAACGAGAACTGGATGTGTGATTACGGCCGCTTGAACTTCCACTATCTGCACAGCGACGAGCGCATCCTCGCTCCCGTCGCGCCCGGACTAAACGATGAGGAAATGCCCCCCGACTGGCTGACGGCCATCGGCAAAGCGGCCTCGGATTTGAAAGGACTCGCGGCGGGCGAAATCGCCCTGATCGCCTCCGGACGGCTCACCAATGAAGAGCTGTATCTAGCCAGTCGGCTCGCGGCTTCATTGGCGATTTCACTGACCGACATCGTTCCGCATCTGGACGCCGGAGATGACATTCTTCTGAGCGCCGACCGCAATCCCAACACTGCCGGAGCCAAACTGCTTGGCTTGACTAGTGAACCCGGAGCCCGGCTCCAGGAGATCAAGGACGGCGTCACCTCCGGCCGCATCAAGGGTCTCATCGTCCTCCATGAAGACGCCACTCAGGCTGGCCTGACCGAGGAAGCGCTCAAGCAGTTGTCCGCCCTCGTGGTGATCGGCCTGCTGCCCAATGCCACGACCCGCGCCGCCACCGCCCTGCTTCCCGGCGCTGGCTTCGCCGAAAAACGCGGTTCCATGATCAACCGGGATGGGCGGCTGCAGCGTTTGAACGCCGCCGTGCAGCCTCCCGGCCAGGCGCGGGACGACTGGGAAATTCTGCGCGACCTCATCCAGGCCGTCAGCGGCGCCAACGGCCTCTATCTAGTCGAAGACGTTTTCAAGCAAATGGCCGCCTCCGTGCCCGCCCTGGCCGGCTTGACCCTCAGCCGCATCGGTGACCTGGGGGTGCAGCTCGACCTGCCTGAATCATGAACTGGATGTATGACATCGACTGGTTCCTGATCGGGACCAGTGTCGCCAAAATCGTGGGACTGCTCGGCATCGTCCTCACGCTGGTCTCCTACACCGTTTACGCCGAGCGGCGCGTCAGCTCGCTGCTCCAGGATCGGGTCGGCCCGAACCGGGTTGGCATTCCGATGACGAACATCCGCCTGTTCGGTCTCGGCCAGCCCATCGCCGATGCCATGAAGCTGCTGCTGAAGGAAGACTTCACGCCCCAGCATGTGAACAAATTTTATTACTGGATCGCGCCTGGACTAGGCATCGCCGCCACCATTGTCACACTGGCCGTGATCCCGTTCGGCAGTTCTCTTTTCGGAGTGCCGATGGTGATCGCGAATGTGAACGTGGGCGCTCTCTTCATCTTCGCGTTCTCGTCGCTGGCGGTTTACGGCATCGTGCTGGCGGGCTGGTCGGCCAATTCGAAATATCCGTTTCTCGGCGGCATCCGCTCCAGCTCGCAGATGATTTCCTATGAACTTTCGCTGGGCCTCGCGGTTGTTCCTCTTTTTCTAGTCTTAGGAAATCTCAATCTGTCGGAGATCGTCCGGCTGCAGGCGGCCAACGGCTGGATCCTGGTTCCCTTCACCGACGGTCATCTCAGCATCGCGGAAATCCTCCTCTGGATTCCGATGTTCATCTCTTTCATCATCTTCACCACGGCCATGTTCGCGGAGACCAACCGGCTGCCTTTCGATCTGCCCGAAGCCGAGACAGAACTGGTCGGCGGTTATCATACCGAATATTCCTCGATGAAATTCGCCCTCTTCTTCCTCGGCGAATATGCCGCCATGATCGCCGGTTCGGCCCTGATCGTGACGCTGTTTCTCGGTGGCTGGAGCTTTCCCTTCATCCCGACCGGCGCGGAAGGCTGGGGCTGGGGACTCCTGAACATTGCGGTATTTTTCGGTAAAATTATCGGTTTTCTGCTCTTCTTTATCTGGGTCCGCTGGACGCTGCCGCGCTTCCGCTACGATCAGCTCATGCGGCTGGGCTGGATCTGGTTTTTCGAGATTGCCCTGGTCAATGTCCTGCTGGCGGCGGGCATCATCGCTGTCCTGCCGGTGCTCGGCCTGCACCTGCCCGCCACTCACTAGTCATGTCTTACACCATTTCACGTCCCAAGCTGACTTTCCGGGAGAAGATCTATCTGCCCTCGATCATGGCAGGCCTGATCATTACCCTGCGGCACCTGAAGAACATGGTGACGGGCAAGACGAAGGTGGTGATGCAATATCCGGAAGAGCGCTGGGACGACAGCATGCCCAAGCATTACCGCGGCTCGCCGACGCTGGTCGCCGACGAGCACGGCCGGGAGCGCTGCGTCGCCTGCCAGCTCTGCGAATTCATCTGCCCGCCGCGCGCGATCAAGATCAAGCCGGGCGAGCTGCCCGAGGACAGCAAGTTCGCCAAGGTGGAAAAATATCCCGAGGCGTTCGATATCGATATGATCCGCTGCATCTATTGCGGACTGTGCGAAGAGGTCTGCCCCGAGCAGGCCATCTTCCTGCGGAAAGACTATTCGATCACGGGTCTCACCCGCGGCGAGATGGTCCACGACAAGGAGAAACTCTACGAACTGGGCGGGACCATGGAAGGTCTCGTGCATAAGTGGAATCCCGAAAAGTAAGCCATGCCCGCTCTCTTCTTCTGGACCTTCTCCGCCATCATGCTGCTCTTCGCCGTGCTGGTGGTCGTGAACCGCAGCCCGGTCGCCAGCGCGCTCTGCCTGGTCATGTCTTTTCTGGGGCTGGCCGCGCTCTTCGTGACGCTGAACGCCTATTTCATCGGCGTGATTCAAGTGCTGGTCTATGCCGGCGCGGTGATGGTGCTCTTCCTATTCATCATCATGCTGCTCGACCTGCAAGCCGAGCGGCGGCGGAAGCTGAACTATCTCGCCGTCGGCGGCGGAGCCGTCGTGGCCCTCGCCTTCGCCGTGCAGATCAAACTACTGCTACTCAAGTTCCCGCAGGGTGACCAGCCGTTTCCTCCGCTGGCGCAGGGGCTGGATGACGTCCGCGGAGTGGGCGAGGCGCTCTTTTCGCAATTCAACCTGCCATTTCAGGTCGTCGGCGTGCTGGTCCTGGTGGCAACAATTGGCGTGGTCGTGCTCAGCAAAAAGGAGCTTCACTGAACTGTATGGTCACGCTGAACGACTACTTGCTAGTGAGCGGGCTGCTCTTTTCGATCGGGTTTGCCGGGGTGATGCTGCGGCGGAATATCATTATTATCTTCATGTGCCTGGAACTGATGCTGAGCGCCGCGACCCTTTCGCTAGTCGCTTTTTCCCGCTTCCGCGCGGTCGCTGGAATACCCGACTACCACGCGCAGGTGCTGGTGTTTTTCATTATCACGGTCGCGGCGGCGGAAGTGGCAGTCGGGCTGGCCATCATTGTGGCGCTGTTTCGCGCCCGCCAGACCACCCACGTCGAGGACATCAGCAGCCTGAAATTTTAGCCCGCTAATGACGCGAATGACACAAATGGGGGAAGAAAGCAGCGAAGGGACACGGCCTCGGAAGCATGCTCCCCGTCGCGCCTGCTTCCAACTGGTGAACCCAAGCCCAAGCCGAAGGCTCAAAATTTCAGGAGGAGGACGACAAGCTGGAAGCTTGCGTTACGGGAGCGCAAGCTGTCCCTCGCCTGCCGCAACCACGTCTGGAGCGGGTCTTTCTTTGCCCCTTAGTGTCATTAGCGGGTCTCTCTTCCGATGAACAAACTTCCCTGGGTTATCCTGTTCGCTCCGCTGGTCAGTGCCCTGCTGATTCTGCTGGTCACGCGGGCTTCGCGCGGGGTCAGCGCGATGATTTCGGTGGCGTCGGTCGTGCTGACTTTTAGCGCGAGCTGCCTCGTTTTCGCGGCCGCTCCCCCGAGTCCCCCCCTTCAGATCGGCTGGATCGATCTGCCGGGATTTCAGGTCTCGATCGGGCTGACGGTCGATCAACTTTCGAAAGCGATGCTACTGGTCGTAACCGGCATCGGGGCGCTGGTGCATATTTACTCGCTCGCCTACATGCGCGACGATGCGGGGAAGTCGCGCTACTTCGGCGCGCTGTCGCTCTTCATGTTCTCCATGACGGGCATCGTGCTGGCGGACAACTTCGTCATGATGTTCATCTTCTGGGAACTGGTCGGCGTCAGTTCCTATCTGCTGATCGGTCACTGGTTCGAGCGCCCGGCCGCGGCGGCGGCGGCGAACAAAGCGTTCATTACCAATCGGCTGGGTGACTTCGGATTCATGCTGGGCATTCTGATGCTCTGGCACGCGACGGGCACGGTCGTTTTCAGTCAACTCGCGGCCGCCCTTCCCACCATCGGAGCCAGCCCGGCCTTTCTGACCACGGCGGCGCTGCTCATCTTCTGCGGCGCGGTGGGCAAATCGGCTCAGGTGCCGCTGCACGTCTGGCTGCCGGATGCGATGGAAGGCCCGACTCCGGTTTCGGCGTTGATCCATGCCGCGACGATGGTGGCGGCGGGCGTTTACATGCTGGCGCGAGTCACCTTCCTCATCGGCGCCTCGCCGCAGGCCATGACGGTCATCGCCATTATCGGCATCGTCACGGCGGTGATGGCGGCGCTCATGGCGACCCAGCAGGACGACATCAAGCGCATCCTCGCCTATTCGACGCTCTCCCAGCTCGGCTACATGATCATGGCGATCGGGCTGGGCGCGAGCGCGGTGGCGATGTTCCATCTTTTCACCCACGCCTTCTTCAAGGCGCTGCTCTTCCTCGGCGCCGGGGCCATCATTCACAGCCTGCATCACGAGCAGAATATCTGGAAAATGGGCGGCCTGATGAAAACGATGCCGTCCACTTTCCTGACCTTCCTGATCGGAACGCTGGCGCTGACCGGGTTCCCGATGTTCAGCGGGTTCTTCAGCAAGGACGCCATTCTGCTGTCGGCCTACACAGTGAGCGGCTGGTATTTCGGGCCCGCGCTGTTGGTCGCTTTCCTGACCTCGTTTTACATGTTCCGGCTCTTCACGGTGACGTTTTTGAATGTGCCTCATTCGGAGACAGCGAAACAGGCCCACGATGCTCCGGCGGCGATGACCATCCCGCTGTGGATTCTGGCCGTCCTCTCCGTCATCGGAGGTTATTCATTCTTCGCGGGCCGAATTCTCGAGCTGCCGCACCACGAAGCGGAGAACTGGCTCGTGCCCGCGCTGGCGATCGGCGCTTTCGTCCTGGGCGCGGTCCTTTCATTCCTGCTGTATCGCCAGAAGAAGGCGGACCCGCTGAGCATCCCGCTTTTGGCCAATCGTTTCTACATCGACGAATTTTACGCCGGGCTGATCCGCTGCACGCACGATCTGCTGGCCTGGATCAGCGGTTGGTTCGATCGCTGGATTCTCGATGGCTTGCTGGTGCGCGGGGCGAGCGGCGCGACGCGAGGGCTCGGGTTTGCGCTCAGCTTTTTGCAGGTCGGCAATCTCCAGGCTTACGCCTTCATGTTCGGTCTCGGTGTGGTCGTCGTCTTTTTCTATGTGGTCTTCCATTAAGCGCCCGCCATGCTGACCCTCCTCATCCTTCTCCCATTCCTCGCAGCCTGCGCGATTCTGCTGGGTGCCCCGGCCCGGAGGACGGCTCTGGGCGCCAGTCTGGGTCTTTTCGTGCTCACTTTAGCGGTCGCGTTCGGATATGAGCCCGGCGGCGGTTTTCAACATGTCACTTCGTTTCCGCTGATTCCGACGCTGGATCTTAACTACAAAGTGGGAGTCGATGGGCTGAGTGTGGCCATGCTGCTGCTCACCGGCATCGTGACCGCGGCCGCCCTTTGGGTCGCGCGGACGCCCGAGCGGCACGCGCCGCTTTTCTACGCGAGCCTGCTTCTGATCGCCGCGGGCGCGGTCGGAGCCTTCGCCTCGCTCGACCTTTTCTTCTTTTACGCCTTTCACGAGCTGGCCCTCATTCCCACCTTCTTCTTAATCGGAATTTGGGGCACCGGGGAACGGCAGGCCATCGCCTGGAAGATCACCATTTACCTCGCGCTGGGCAGTTTCGTGCTGCTGATCGGATTGATCGGCCTGCTGCAGCTCGTGCCCGCCGATCTGCGCACGTTCGACATCGTGAAATTGCGGGAGCTGGCCCGTCAGGGCGCGTTGGCGGGTCCCTCGGCGCGCTGGGTCTTCCTGCTGCTGCTGGCGGGCTTCGGTATTCTCATTTCGCTCTTTCCGTTTCACACTTGGGCGCCACAGGCTTACGCCTCCGCCCCCGCGCCCGCCGCCATGCTGCACGCGGGTGTGCTGAAGAAGTTCGGTCTCTACGGGCTGCTGCGGGTGGCGTTGCCACTGCTGCCGGAAGCGGCCAAAAGTTGGGCTTGGCTGCTGCTCATTCTGCTGGTGGGCAACATCCTCTACGTCGGCCTCGCCACCATCGCGCAGAAGCGGCTCGATCTGATGCTGGGCTATTCCAGCGTGATGCACATGGGCTACATCTTCCTGGGCCTGGCGACGTTTAACCTCATCGGCACCAGCGGAGCGGCGCTGCTCATTCTAGCGCACGGCCTCTCGATCGCGGCGTTGTTCGCCATCACCGGAGAGGTGCGTCACCGGACCGGAACGCTGGAATTCGCCGATCTGGGCGGGCTGGCCAAGGCGACGCCCTTTCTCGGCTTCACCTTCGGCATGGCGGCTTTCGCTTCGATCGGTCTGCCCGGCTTTGGCAACTTCGCGTCGGAAATGATGGTCTTTTTCGGAGCCGCCGGCGTGGACGCGTCCGGGCTCGATCCCAAGTATTTCCATTGGACGCTGGCGGTGGCGGTCTGGGGCGTGGTGATCTCGGCGGTGTATATGCTGCGCGCCTATCGCCACGTTTTTCTCGGGGAAATGAAGACGCAGTGGGGCTCGTGGGTCGCGCCTTCGGCCGTGGTGCGCTGGAGCGTGATCGTCCTGCTGGCCGGGCTGCTCCTGATCGGGTTTTATCCGCAACTTTTCCTCAACCTGATCTCGCCCGCGCTGGAAGCGACGCTTGCGCTGGGCTGACCCGTTATGATTTCTCCGCTTCTCCTCGAAATCGCCGTCCTGGTGCTCGGCCTGTTTCTGCTCCTGTTTGAAGCGTTTTCGGACGAGAAGGACAAGAGCCTGATCGCGTGGTCGGGCATCGCCGGGCTGGGACTGATCCTCGGTTTGTCGTTTTTCGCTGCGCCGCCCGCGGAAATGGTGGCGCCTTACTGGAGCTTTTACACGGCGGACCCGCTGGCCATGTTCTTCAAGCGCTTCGCGCTGGTCACGACGATCATCGTGCTGATCATGTCTCTGGAGTATCGCGACACGCTGCGGAAGTTTTTGTTTGCCACGACTTCGCAAGGCGGCCTGGGTGAATTTTACGCGCTCCCGGTCTTTACTTGCGCGGGATTGATGTGGATGGCGTCGGCCATCGATTTCGTGATGATCTTCGTGTCGCTGGAACTGGTGACGATTTCGTTTTACGTGCTGGTTGCTTACATGCGGCGCAGTCCGGGCTCGCTGGAAGCGGGCGTGAAATATCTGATCCTGGGAGCGCTTTCGACGGGCTTCCTCGTCTATGGCATCACCTGGGTCTATGGCATCACCGGCCAGACCAATCTGGCCGCGATCGGCCAGGTCATCAGCCAGAGCGCCGGCTACGAAGCGCCGCTGCTGTTCGGCTTTCTGCTGATTCTAGTGTCCCTGGGCTTCAAGATTGCGGCGGCTCCTTTCCAGTTGTGGGTGCCGGACGTCTATCAGGGCGCGCCCACGCCGGTCACGGCCTTCCTTTCCGTGGGCTCGAAGGCGGCGGGCTTCATCGTGCTGCTGCGCGTGCTGATCCCGTTTTTCCAACTGGAGGCCGTGCGCGACAAGGTGGTGGCCACCCTCGGCGTGATGGCCGGTCTCACCCTGATTTACGGAAATCTGGCCGCGCTCCCGCAAAATAATCTCAAGCGTTTGCTGGCTTACTCGAGCATTGCCCATGCGGGATACCTGCTGGTGGGGGTCTCCGCCATCGGCGCGTCGATGGCGGGACAGGCTCTGGTATTTTATTTGGCCGCTTATCTCTTGATGACGCTGCTGAGTTTCATCGTGATGATCGTGGTGGCTCAACATTCGCCCGGCACCGGCGACGACATCGCGCACTACCACGGGCTCGGCCAGCGCTCGCCCTTGCTGGCTTTCGGGATGCTGATGGCCATGCTCTCCCTGGCCGGAATTCCCTTCACGGCGGGATTTCTGGGAAAGTTTTTCATCTTCAGCGCCGCCTTCGAAGCGCATCGTTACCTGCTGGTCGCGCTGGGGGTGGTGACCGTCGCCGCGGGATTCTACTACTATCTGAAGGTCGTGCGCGCCATGTATTGGCAGACGTCCCCGGAGACGACTCCGATCCCGGTCAGCGGCCCGGTGAAGGTGACGATCGGCCTGCTCGCGCTGGCCATTGTGGTGCTGGGGGTTTATCCCGCCCCCGTGCTCAACGCGCTGCACGATCCCACTCCCGCGGTGGCGCTCGCCGATCCTCGCTGATCGGTTGCGCTATTCTTCCACGCGCAGACGGACGAAGCAGGCCGTTTTTCCGCTGATGTCAACCTCTACCGTCTGATCCTGGCCAACCTCGGCCAGATCGGACGGCACCGCGCTGGAATCCCACGCGATGGTGGAATCCGACCAATCGAGCGTGGTGGAATACTCCACCACATAGCGAAGACCCGCCTGGCCGCGGTGGAACGTGAAGCTGAGCGTGTCTGGAGCGGTCGTTTCCAGGTTGGGCGAAGGCTTGCTCGAGGAGTCGTCCAGCATGGTGCCCCAGGCGTATTCCAGCAAATTGGCCGCTCCATCGTGGTCCGCATCTTCCGAAGAGCCAGCTTCGATCAAGTCCGGATAGTTCTCCGCCACCCAGTTGGCATAATCCGCCACCGTGAAGCTCCCCGCCGACACGCTCCCAGCACCATTGGTCACGTTCACCGCACCGGATAGCGCGCCCTCGGGAACCAGCGCGGATATTTCCGAATCGGAGACGATCTGGAAAGTCGCGACCACGCCCCCGAAATCGACGGCGGTGACCTCGGCGAGATTGCGGCCCGTCAGAGTAAGCGTGTCCCCCACCCGTCCGGTGGTCGCGCTCATCGCGGTAATCTCCGGCAGAGCCTGAGCCGTCCCGGATATCGCTTCCGCGGTGAGGGCGATCGCATCCAAAGCCAGGTCGCTCGCAAAGCTCGATCCCACCACGCCGCGGAAGCGCACGCGAATCAGCTCGCCATCGTAGTCCGCCAGCGACACCGAGACAGGAATCCAGGCATTTCCCTGATTGCCGCTCCGGCTCCAGAGCGAGGTCCACGACAATCCATTATCCGAAGAAACGTCCAGCGCCAGCGTGCCCATCGCGCTGCCGTAGAGGTGACAGGCAAATGAAATGGAAGCCGAAACATGATTTCGCAAATCCAAATCCGCCCGCAGCATGGCCATCTGATTCGGGTGGCCGGAAGCTTCGATGAAAACATAGTAGTTGCCATCATAGGCGGCGGTCGGACCCGTGTTGCTGCTGGGAGTCGAGCCAGTGGCGTCCGCCGTCCAGTCGGTGTCGTCGTCGCCCGCCTGATACCAGTGCACCAGATAATCCTCGAAACTATCCGCCGCCGGATAGCGGTCGAACGCCGCCGGAATGGCCGCCACCCCGCGGTATCCGCTGTAGGCGAAACGTCCCGCCCGGATCACCCGCGCCGCGTTTCCCGCGCTGGCGTCCCCCGTGGAATTGCCCTTGAAGCGGACCTCGGGATTCGAAAAATACGGCGCGCGCCGGTATTCGTCGCCGGAGACGTTATCGAAATTTTCATAGGTCATGACCGAGCAATATCCCACGCTGGCCGGGCTGGTCGCATCACTCCACTGCCAGCCCGCGGCGTAAGGCCGGACCTGCCCGGGGCCCGTTTGCGTGGCCTGACTGGCGGAATGTCCGTTCCCCATATTGTGCCCCAGTTCGTGAATGACCGTCTCGGTGAAATCGGTCTGCTGAATGCGCACGAGGGAGAAAGCCAGATCGTCGCGCCCGTAGTTGGCCGGCACCCAGCCCAAGCCGCCGGTCGCGTTGGTCTTGACGTAGAAAACGACGAAATCCGCCTCATACTCATCACGCCGCGCGGCCACCTCGGCGATCGTGCCATCAGTGATGGCGTCGAGATCTGAACTTGGATCGGTTTCCGCGTAATCCACTTCGACCGTGTGGATCAGTTCCAACTGAACCTGAGTTTCGCTGTTGGCCAGCACGTCGTTGCCGTTCTGAATCGAGGTGGTGATGTTATTCAGCACGCCCGCCGTGCCGCCCTCGTTGCTCCTGGCCGCCGCCGTGTAAACCGCCAGCACTTTCAAAACCACCGGCTCGCTCGTGTCGCTGACCGCCTCGGCGGCGGGAACGGAATTCGAATCGACTCCCGCCGCCCCCGGAGTGGCGGACGCCGGGCGACTTTGGCGCCCCAATTTTTCCGCGGTGCAGTTCACGACCTCGCTGGTCTCCCGGTCGATCTCGATCGCGACATATTCGCCCCGCGCGGGCTCGAAGCGGACCTGATACATCGTGTCGAGCGTGTCGTCCCGGACGGTGAACTGAGCGATGCCCTCCGTGACGGACGCGAAAATCCGGCCCCGCCGCCCACCATCGAGAACGACCGTGATCACCGTGGTGGAATCGGCCCATCGCGCGCTCGTGCTGATTTTCCCGGAAAATACGCCCGCCTCCGGCAGATCGAGGCTGAGCCGGTCGCCCTTCACCAGCGTGGGAAGACGATCCAGCGCCACCGGATTGAGACGGACGGAATGGGCGGAACGAGCGGCTGGAGTGCGCGAAGTCCAGGGAACCACCGGACCAATCTCCGCGATCAGTTCGGAGGAGTTCACGCCCGGATCCGAAGAAAGCGGCTTCGCGGAAGCGGCGGGATTGGCCGGTGCGTTTTGCGCAGCCGCCGAAGGCACGGGCCGCTCCTGAGCACGCTGTCGTTGCGCCGTGGGAACAGGTGCCCGCCCCGACCGGAAAACTACTCCCGCAGAGAGGCAGATCAGTGCGAAAACGCCGAACCAGAAGAACTTCCGCCTCATTTTTCTACCAAAACTTTCGAGCTGAGGGTGTTTTATCTCTCATATTTACCGAAAAAGCAGGAATCAGGCCGACCGTAAGGTCGAGCTCGTCCGCGCGGACGAGGATTGCTCCCACCGATCACTGACTTCATATTGACGGTCGTGTCTGACCTCATCGCCCACGCTCACGAGCTTCGCAAATCCTTCGGCGATAACGAGGCGGTGGCCGGGTTAAGCTTCGAGGTGCATCGCGGGGAAATCGTCGGCCTGCTCGGCCCGAACGGCGCCGGCAAGACCACCGCCATTCACATCCTCCTCGGCCTGACCACGCCGACGAGCGGGACGGTGAAAATTTTTGGCCTGGATCAGCAAAAACATCGCCGCGAGATCCTGCGACGCTGCAACTTTTCCTCCGCCTACACCAACCTGCCCGCCAATCTGCGGGTCTGGGAAAATCTCCGCGTCTCGTCGCTCCTCTACGATGTGCCGAACGCGGCCCAGAAAGCGGAGGAACTGCTCGAGCTTTTTGAGATCAGCGATCTGCGGAACCGGATCAGCGGACACCTCTCCTCGGGCGAAGCGACCCGCCTCAACCTCTGCAAATCTCTGCTGAACGATCCCGAACTGCTCATGCTCGATGAGCCAACCGCCAGCCTGGATCCCGACATCGCGGACAAGGTTCGCAAGATTCTGCGCCGCCTGCAGAGGGAGCGCGACATCTCCATGATCTACACCTCGCACAACATGCGCGACGTGGAGGAGGTCTGCGATCGCCTCTATTTCATCAATCACGGCCGCGTCATTGCCCAGGGCACTCCGGCGGAGGTGATCCGGCAGTTTAACGAAGACTCGCTCGAAGATGTGTTCATCAACGTGGCGCGCGGCGGGGAACTGGTCAGCGAAGGCGCGAAGAAATGAATTTCCGCCACGTCTGGGGGCTGACCCTTCGCTACACCTATCTCTACAAGCGCAGCCTGCCGCGCCTGCTGGAGATCGTTTTTTGGCCGCTGATGGATTTGCTGGTCTGGGGATTTCTGACGGTCTATCTCACCGGGTCGGGCGGAGCGGAGCCGAAGCTGGTCAGCTTTCTGATTGGAGCGATGATTTTCTGGGACATTTTCTATCGCGCGCAGCAGGGCGTTGCGCTGGCCATCGTCGAGGATATCTGGGGACGCAGCCTGCTCAATGTCTTCATCGCGCCGGTTCGCATCAGCGAGGTCATCCTGGCGACGTATGTGGTCGGCTTCGGGAAAATCCTGCTGACCGTGACGATCATGGCGGCACTGGCGCTGGCGTTCTACGATTTCAACCTGCTGCAAATGGGGTTCAGCCTGCTGCCTTTTTTCTTCAATCTGCTGCTCACGGGCTGGGCCGTGGGGTTGATCACGACCGCCTTCATCATTCGCTTCGGGCAGGCCGTGGAGGCGCTCGCGTGGGGTATTCCGTTTCTGTTGCAGCCATTTTCCGCCGTATTTTATCCGGTCAGCGTGTTGCCCGTCTGGTTGCAGCCGGTCGCCTGGTGCCTGCCCTCGACTTACGTTTTCGAAGGGATGCGCGCGGTGCTGCGCACCGGCCACTTCGAGGGAGGGTTGCTGCTCTGGGCCTTCGGCCTGAATGTCGTTTACATGCTCGGCGGCGCCTGGTTTTTCAACTGGATGGTGCAACTGGCAAGGGAACGGGGCCTCCTGGCGAAACTTGGCACGCAGTGAATCCCCACCACTTGGAAAACGGCGCCACGGTCGGCGAATTGCGAGCTTGTGACGGCCTCCGCCTGCACACGCTCACGCAGCCGGCGGCGACCGAGAAAGCGGTGGTCGTCATCACGCACGGGATGGGCGAGCACTCCGGGCGTTATCCGCATGTCCTGGCCCACTTCGCGGAGAACGGAATCACGGCCTGCACTTATGATTTACGCGGTCATGGCCGCTCCGAAGGACGCCGCGGCTACGTGGGACACTACGAGAATTTCCTCTCCGACCTGCAACACGTCTTCGATCATTTCCAGCGGAAGGATCGGCCGGTCTTTCTCTACGGGCACAGCCTGGGCGGTCAGATCACCGTCAATTTCCTCGTGCGCCATCGCCCACCGGTTACCGGCGTCATCCTCACCTCGCCCTGGCTCGATCTGGCGTTTCGACCGCCCGTTTGGCGGCTCGCGCTGGCGGCGGTGGCCGCGAAAATTTATCCCCGCCTGACCCAGAACGCTCCACCGATGGAGCAAAATCTGTCGCGGGATGTCGAGTGGCTGGAGAGCCTGAAAGCGCCAGGGCTGGCGCACCGCCGCATGTCGGCGGGACTGTTCACGGCGCTCGTGCGGGAGGCGGGAAAAGCGCGCCGGGCCGCCGGGAAAATCAAGCTGCCTCTGCTCCTCATGCACGGCGGAGACGATCCGGTCACCTGCGTGGAGGCCAGCCGCGCCTTTCTAACTGCGGCGAGCAGCCCGGACAAGGAACTGCAAATCTGGCCGGAAATGCTGCACGAGACGCATAACGAACTCGACCGGCATAAAGTGCTGGAGCGCGCATCTCAGTGGATGCTCCAGCGCGCCCCGTGAGCCGAGAGGAGCAGGCTACCACTCCTCTTCCACTTCCGCCTGACGGCGGTGGCGGACGATCATCGCGCCGATCACCAGACCGACCAGCACCAAGAGAATGCCGGCCACCGCACCTGGGTTTTCCCGAACGGTCTTCATCATCGCACTCTCGGCGCAGGAAAGGGCGTCCAAGCTGTCGGAGTAGCTTTTCTGGGCCTTTTTCGAAAGGACTTTGCCGTCCTTGCGCAGCTTTTTGGAGAGCACCTTTCCGTCCTTGGCCACGCGAGTCTGAACGCCGTCCGCCACATCGTGAATCCGGCCGACCCCCTGCCCGAGGAGATCGCTGAAGCGCTGATATTTAGTTTCTTTTTGGAAGATCATCTTTTTTTGAGGTTGGTTTGGTTTCCGGTGACGTATGAACCAACGGAATCATGCGTGTGTTCGATAACCTTATCGTCGGAGCGGGCCACAATGGTCTGATCTGCGCCTGTTACCTCGCAAAATCGGGCTACGATGTCGCCCTCATCGAGAGACGCGAAATCGTGGGCGGGGCGGTTTGCACCGAGGAGATCATTCCCGGTTACCGTTTCGACGTCGGTTCCTCCGCTCATATCATGTTTCCGAGCACGGGCATTGCGGAGGAGCTGAACCTCGCCGCCCACGGACTCGAGTATCTCGAAATGGATCCTTGGGCTTATTTTCCCATCCCCGGCGGGGCGGAGGGGATCGCCTTTCACCGCGGCGTGGAGAAAACATGCGCCAGCATTGCCAGGGTAAGCGCCAGGGACGCGGTCGCCTACGCCCGCTTCATCGAGCATTGGGGCGAGCTTAACGAGGGCATTTTCGAGGCGTTCAACCGGGTGCCGACGCCGGGCGCAATCGCCCGCATCCTGCTGCGGCGCAACCTATTGCGGCCAAAATCGCGCCGGCTCTGGAGTTCACTCGATACCACGCGACAGCTCATGATGAGCTACGGACGCCTGATCGAGGAAACCTTCGAGAACGAACACCTTCGCACCGCGTTGACCTGGCTGGCCGCGCAGTCCGGGCCCCCGCCCACGGAAACGGCCAGCGGCGATTTCTGCGGTTGGCAGAGCATGATCCACCAGCACGGCGCCTGGC
>JBGTNO010000282.1:0-4059 GCA_041743065.1 Chthoniobacterales bacterium | reverse complement strand
GAGGCAGAGATCCGGTCCAATGGACCCGATACCGAGCCGGCTGCGCGTCTCTCTGAGGAGCCTTGTGCGGGAAAACCGCACGCAGGGATCTGCGAGGGGGGCACCCGGTAACGGGTGTCCCTACCTCAATGGCAAAAAAAGAATGAAAAAACCACTTTCGGTCATTCTCATACTGCTAGCGGGTGCTGCTTCGCTCATCGAGTCCAGCTACGCTCAGGAATCTGTGCGCCTAGCGTACATCAATGCCAAGGTCGAAGTGGTGGCTGAAATATATTCAGAATTGAGCGGGAGGGCTGTCACCTTTTCCCCTCCTGACATCGCAGGGAGTACCATCACTGTTGACAGTGGCAACACATCCCTTGATCGAGATCGAGCTCTTCGGTTCATCGAAGCGGGCCTCTACCTAAATGGCATAGAGATCAAGCAAGAGGACGAAAAGAATGTCGTATTTTCTCAGTTTGCTGTTATTGAGCCTACTGGCGCGACGAGGAGGATAATCCGCCGCACTGAATGAAGAAGCCGAACCAAGCGCTCGAGTGAACCGTCACCCGCTGTCATCTCGGCTGCTTACGCACCCGAGCCGCCAGCGGGCGCCGGTCACTCAGCTTGGACGTCGGCAAAACAAATGAAGAGATCCCAGAAAATAGGCCTTCTTATGATTGCTGTCTTGCTCGTGATCCTCGGCGGTGTGTTTGCGTGGTGGACGATGTTCGGCAAATACTACCCCGTGACTACAAGCGAGATATTTTGGTTAGCAGTTCTCATCTCCCTTGGGATCTTTGTCGGGAGCGTTGTCGGCTTTCTTTCTGCGAAGAAAGGTTGCAGTCTTTCGGCGGCCTTAATCGGAGCCTTTCTTCTTTCAGTCGCCCCATCTCTACTTGCTATTCCATGGATGTATTATAGGGCGAATCTCATTCATAAGGAGTTTTCACTCATCAAGGCGATTAGCGAAACATTGCTGTATATTTGCCCCGGGGTATCTCTTATCAGTGGCATGACGTCACTCATCTGCTGCGGATTTTTGTATTCGATATTCAAAGGATGTTCACCGTCTCAATGCAAAAGATAAGAAGCCGAACAAGACGAGCCACAGCAACCACCACTAGCCGCCCTGTCGACAACACCACCCGTAATATGAACCCTTATTTCCGTCTCAACGCTCGCCTCCGCTAGTGGCGGCGCGTGCTCTTTGACGTTCGAGGAGAAAAAAGAATAGCTATTTCAATGCCGCAGATGGAAGAGAACGCCACTGGACACTTGAGCGAATTGATGAGAAAGCAATCGATCAAACTTGCGGGCCACGCGCGATGATCACTCCGATCGAGCGAGAAGATTGGAACAGAGGCATCACCCGACGTTTGATCGGCGAAACTTGGATTGGCGGCCTTGCCCGGATGCGACCCGATATGGATTCCATTTTGAGCGCGCAGCGGAGTATCCCGAGAAGGAACAGATTGATGGGAAAGACTTGGATCGGATCGCGTCTCCAAAGTTCGAGAGATTTTAAGGAGGATTTGAGAGAAGAGATTGGTCTTGGCCTCCGACGTATGGATGGCGAAGATAACTCGAGGCGATGCAGGTAATGGCTCCGGGCTGTCACGTCTCCGCCATATCTGATCTTCGACGTTGATGCGGTAGCGTCCGGGAGCGCGTGGGAAGGAGTCGCGGCGGGAGGCCGCGGTCTGGCTTCCGGGCTTGCCTCACTCGGGGCTGTCTCTTACAACGCACGGCTCATGCGCCCCTTTTTGCTCTGTTTCCTGGCCTGGCTCTGCCTGGTCGCCGGCAGCGCCCGGGCGCAGTCGATCGAAGCGGCGGTGGCCGATCGGTTCGACTATCCGGTCGGAAAACCGGAAGCGGAGGGCTACTATAAGGCGCGGGGCTATCGGGCGAACGGCCACCTCGGTGAGGACTGGAACGGCCGCGCCGGCGGGGACTCGGATCTGGGCGACCCGGTCTATGCCATCGGCAACGGAGTGGTGGTGCTGGCCGTGGATTACCAGCTGGGCTGGGGCAACGTGGTCATCATTCGCCACGCTTACCGGGAGGCCGGCGCGGTGAAATACATCGACTCGCTCTACGGGCACCTGGATAAGTTTTTGGTGACGAAAGGACAGCAAGTCCAGCGGGGAAAGCAAATCGGCACGATCGGCGACGCGCACGGCAAATATCCGGCCCATCTGCATTTCGAGGTTCGGAAGGATCTGCGCATCGGAATGCAGCGGTCGTCGTTCGCCCGCGATTTGTCGGCGTATTTCGATCCGACGGCATTTATCAGGCAGCACCGGGTGATCGCCGGATCCGCCGGTCAAGCCACCATCGCGCTGGAGACTTTCCAGTTTCCCCAGACGCCGGGGGTGGCCGGTCCGGGGGAGCGGACGCAGGTGGTATCGGCGAAATCCGGATCGGCGGGGGGCGACGCGAATCTGCGCGAGCGGATCAGCGCGAAACGCAATTACTTTCAGGTCCAGCGCTACGGCGATTTGCTGAATTGACCGGCAAAGGAATTTTCCCGTTACGTTTGGCCTCGTAATGGGCCTACCTTCCGCGTCTGTGAGTGTGACCCACCTGATTGTTCTCGTCTGTTACGCCCTCGCCAGCCTCGGCCTGCTGGCGTTTGGGCTGAACGCCTACCTCATGCTCGCGCTTTTTCACCGGCGCTTCGCCGCGCGCTGCCGGGAGCAGACGGCGCTGGAGCGGGTATTTGCCGACGAGCTCGATCGGGCGGCGCTGCCGATGGTCACCACGCAAATCCCTCTCTATAATGAGCTGAACGTCGCCGAGCGGGTCATCCGGGCCTGCGCGGCGATGGAGTACCCGGCCCGTCTGCATGAGATTCAGGTGCTGGACGATTCGACCGACGAAACGCGCCGGCGGGTGGATGAAGTGACCGCGGAGCTACGGGCCGCGGGGCTGAATGTGCGGGTGGTCCGGCGCGAAAACCGGGAGGGCTTCAAGGCGGGCGCGCTCGGGCATGGGCTCGCGGAGGCCACGGGGGAGTTCATCGCGATCTTCGACAGCGATTTCGTGCCGCCGCGGGATTTCCTGCGGCGGGCGCTGCCTCATCTGCTGAACGATCCGGGCGTCGGGCTGGCGCAGGGGCGCTGGGGACATTTAAATGAAAACGAGTCGCTGCTGACCCGCGCGCAGGCCATCGGGGTGGATGGACATTTCGTGATCGAGCAATCCGCGCGGGCCTGGAATCATCTTTTTCTCAACTTCAACGGGACGGCGGGGCTCTGGCGGCGGCAAGCCATCGAGGACGCGGGCGGTTGGCAATCGGACACGCTCACCGAGGACATGGATCTCTCCTACCGCTCGCAGCTCGCGGGCTGGCGCCTGGAATACGTGCCGGGGCTGGAAGTGCCGGCGGAGCTGCCGTCCGACTTCGCGGCGTTCAAGAGCCAGCAGTTTCGCTGGGCAAAAGGCTCGATCCAGACCGCGATCAAAGTGCTGCCGAAGGTCTTCCGCTCGGACGCTTCGCTCCTGAAAAAGGCGCAGTCGGTTTTCCACCTCACGCATTATTTCGTGCACCTGCTGATGCTGACCGTTTCGGTGCTGGCTCTGCCGTTGCTGCTCACCCACGGCGCGCAACTGGTCTCGCCGATGACCTTTGGGTTCCTGGCCATTCCGCTGATCCCGGCCAGCATTGCGCCCACGCTGCTCTATCTCGCCAGCCAGCGCGCCTTGCATCCAGAATCGTGGAAACGGCGGATGATCTTCCTGCCGGTGCTGATGATTGTGGGCTTCGGCATCTGTCTCTCCAATAGTCTGGCGGTGATCGAGGCGCTCATCGGGCGGCGCAGTGATTTCATCCGCACGCCCAAAGCCGGCTCGCGCAGAGTGAAGCACTATCGGGCCCGCGCTAGTCTCCTGCCCGCGCTGGAAACGCTGCTTGGACTCTACTGTCTCGTTTCGCTGGGCGTTTTCCTATCCGCTGCCGAGATTTGGATATCGCCGTTTCTGGCGCTTTACGCCGCCGGTTTTCTCTACATCGGGACGGCGGGCCTGCGCGAACGGCGGGTCCGATGAACTCTCGCCGCGGCGCGCTGTGGAGCGTCT
>JBGTNO010000281.1:0-4030 GCA_041743065.1 Chthoniobacterales bacterium | reverse complement strand
AGCGGGCCGAAGAGAGAGGATGGGGACGATGGAAATGCGGAAGTATTAGGCATGGAAATTTTCGGCCAGCATCCACCCTGTATGTCAAGCGATAACATGGCTAATATCTCGAATTTCTCGCCTTTCGGCTCCGGGAACCATCTCAAGACCCTGGGAAACTCGAGCTCTCCCACGAGATCCTCGCGCCATTTCCGCAATGTCTAGCCATTCTGATTTATCTGGAGATCCAACACCGTTGCAGTCTGCCTGATGGACAAGAAAGGAAGTGGCATCATTTTCGTCGGTCTCCGTATAAAGAAACGCCCGGTAATACCTGGAAGACGTTCGAGCGGCTTCTCCTCTCCCGAGTAACCCCCGGGTGAAGAGTCTCATGATCAATGCTTCCGCCCGTGCGCAAGCTTCCAGCTTGCCATCCAGAGCCGGAGCCTCCGGCTCTAACTTCAGAGACACGACGGCAAGCTGGAAGCGCTGGAAGCTTGCGCTACGGGGCGGTAACCAGGATCGGCACCCCACACGTTCCCAGGCGGCAGCTTTACCACTTCGTCGTTCCAAGGCTGGAGAGGAGAGGGAAGCGGGGCGCTCCATGGGGGAATTCGCCGGGTCAAGCTCGGTCCTGCTCTCACTGGCGGAGGTCCAGTTTTTCTCGCGCTGGGTGGCCGGTTACCGTTTGCTTGGCGGACGTATGACCCGGCGCAAAATCCTCGGCCTTACCCTCGTTCTGGCTGTCGCCGCGATTGCGCTCGGCGGATGGTCCTGGCACTGGACAGCCCATCGCCCCATTGACGCGTCGGGTGGCCTTTATTTCCCGAGGCGGAAGGTGCTCGACATCCCGCTCTTCCGCCAAGGCGACCCCCGCTGGAGCCGGGACCTGCTCGGCCCAACTCCCGGAACGCTGGGCGCGGAGGGTTGCGCCGTCGCCTCCGCCGCCATGGTCCTCGCCAGTTATGGCTACGACACCGATCCAGGCCGGCTGAACGTTTTTCTCAAGAAGAACAGCGGTTTCACGCCCCAGGGCTGGCTCTACTGGGAAAAGGCGGCGGAAATTTCCGGCACCGCCGTCCAGCACGTTTACGAGGACCTTCCGTCCTATTTCCTGATCGATTGGAATCTGCTGCGCGGCAATCCCGTCATTGTCCGGATGCGTTACCCGAGCGGGATCACCCATTTCGTGGTCATCGCCGGGAAAGACGGCCTCGATTATCTGGTCCGCGATCCGGGGAGCGGCGCCGCAAAAGGGATCTACCCGCTCCGGGAATTCGGCAGCCCGATCGAAGCCCTGCGGTTTTACCGAGAAAACTAGGCGCCGAAGCGCTCCGGCGATGGCTCGGAAATGTTACGCCGCCGCCACACGACTGTCACATGGCCCCGCCATATTGCGCCCTCCCGATCGCGCCGCGGCCTTCCGCCGGGCGGGACCGGGCCAATACCCAAACCCAAGTGATACGAAAAAAAGTGACCAAATCCCTCCTCAAATCCCTCCTCTGCGCCGGTGCGCTCGCCTTCGGTCTGCCGTGGGCGGCCCAGGCTCAGGAAAACAACGCGCTCCTCGAAGCGCTCATCCGCAAAGGCATTCTGACCGATCAGGAAGCCGAAGACATTCGCGCTGGCCTCGTGCAGGAATACGCCACCTCGAATGCGGGCAAGATCGACATCAGCTCGAACCTCAACACCCTGAAAATCTCCGGCGACACCCGCCTGCGCTATCAGTATGATAACAACGACGCGCAAATCGCCAACACCGGCAACGACCGTCAGCGCTCGCGCTTCCGGTTCCGCCTGCGCCTGAACGCGGAATACGATTTCGCCGGTCCCTTCTACGGCGGTCTGTCGCTCGAGTCGGGAAACGACGCCAACAGCGCCAACCAGACCTTTCAGGATGGTTTCCGCGATTACGGCATCTTCATCAGCAAAGTCTATCTGGGCTGGAACGCCGCCGACTGGCTGACCGTCGTGGCCGGCAAACAGGATAATCCGTTCTATACGACCAGCCTAGTCTGGGATTCGGATATCAATCCACAGGGCCTCGTGGAAGTCGTCGATTTCCACAAACTCTTCGGTTATGCCGATGTGGAGACCGGCGGCTACTCGAAAGACGGCAAAACTTACCTGGGCGGCACGGAACGCCGCTGGTCGGAGCCGAACTGGTCCCTCTCGCTCATCGCCGGGCAGTTTATCTACGACGATAACGACGAGTCGCTTTTCGACAACGACCAGGCGACCGACGCCTTCCTGTTTCAGACCCAGTTGCTGTTTGGCTACAAGCTCTCCGAGAACGTCCAATTCAAGATGGCTCCCGGCTGGCTGGTCTATAATGCCGCCTCCCTGTCGAACGTCGATGTATTCAACGACGCCAACATCGCCGGCAACGCCGTCAATGGCGCCACTCGCGACCTGAGCCTGCTGCTGCTGCCGGGCGAAGTAAGCTTTCCGCTCTTCGGACAGAGCGCGGCTTTTATCTGGGATTTTGCCTATAACACCTCGGGCGATAGCCGGGTGGAAAACATCTACGGCCTGGGTGGACAGGGCGCCCTCAGCTCACGCGACCGACTGGCCTTCCTGGTGGGGATCAAGATCGGCAAAGCCAAGAAAGCGGGCGAGTGGGCCTTCTTCACGAACTATCGCCAGACGGGCATCGCGGCGCTGGATCCAAACTTGACGGATTCCGATTTCAACGGCGGCGCCCTGAACGCGGCCGGCTTCGAAACGGGCGTCGAATATGCCATGACCGACTATCTAAAACTCGGCCTGGAATATGACTATGCCTGGAATCTCAACGACGACCTCGCCAATCCCGTGTCCGGCGGCAACGTCAACAAGCTGCTCCAGGTCGATCTTAGCTGGAAATTCTAGACACCAAACCCACCAATCTTCCTTTCTGTCATTCTGAGCGCGGCGAAGAATCTCTCTATTCAAGGGCTAACCCGGGCGACTAGTCAGAGACTTTTCCCGCCTCAGAGTGGCGAAGGACATCAAAAGCAAACAATCAGTTCACTAATATATATACCATGAAAAAAACAGCCATCATCGCTGCCATCGGCGCGCTCGCTTTCGCGGGCCACGCCCAGGCGCAGAAGCTCGTCATCAAAGGCTCCGATACCCTCGGCGCCAAGCTCGTCCCTCAACTCGCGGAAGCCTTTAAAGCCCAGCACGGAGAGACTAAGTTCGAGATCGCCGCCGAGGGATCCTCCACCGGCATCGCCGCCATCATCGACGGCACCGCCGATATCGGCATGTCCAGCCGCCGGGCCAAGACGACCGAAGTCTCCAAGGCCGCGGCCAAGGGCGTCAACATGAAGCCCACCATCGTCGCCTACGACGGCATTGCCGTAATCGTGAATGAGAAGAGCTCGCTGGAAGGCGTCACCCAGAAGCAGGTCGAGCAGATCTTCACCGGCGACATCACCAACTGGAGCTCCGTCGGCGGCGCGCCCGGCGAAATCTCGATCTACACCCGCAACACCGCTTCCGGCACCTATGCTGATTTCCAGGGCATGGCGATGAACAAGCGCGACTACGCGGGCAGCTCCCAGAAGATGGCGGGCAACGAGCAGATCGCCTCCGAAGTGGGCAAGAATGCCAACGGCATTGGCTATGTGGGCCTGGCCTACATCAAGGCTCCCGGCATCAAGGTCCTCAAGATCGATGGCGAAATGCCCAACAAGGCGGAGATCCAGAGCAAGCGGTACCCGCTCTCGCGTCCGACCTTTTACTACACCAATGGCGAGCCGAAAGGCGCCGCGGCGGACTTCGTGAGCTTCACGCTCAGCCCCGAAGGTCAGAAGATCGCCGAGCAAGTCGGTTTCGTGCCGATCAAGTAAACCCTTTGTTTCATGGATGAGCGGTGGCTTCCGCCAGCCGGGAGCCACCGTTTTTCATTTCTGATTTCCATGCGATCGAATCGGGACGTTTCCCCCGAACCCACCTCTGAAGCACTTCGCTCTGCTCTCCTCTCCAGCCTTGGAACAACCAAGTCGTGAAGCTGCCGCCTGGTAAAATGTGGGGTGCCGATCCTATTTGCCGCCCCGTAGCG
>JBGTNO010000280.1:0-3276 GCA_041743065.1 Chthoniobacterales bacterium | reverse complement strand
CCACCGGAGTCCCTGCTTATCTGCACCGGCGGATCACCCGTGAGATCAAGCGCAGCCGGTCGGTGCTCCTGATGAAGTGAATTCCCACTAGCGAAGTTCCCCCCCGGAAGGCGCGACGCCCCAGTGGCTCGCGCCTTCCGCGTTTTCGCGGGGAGCGGGCGGGCGGTCCGGCCGGAGCCATCGAAGGCGTTCTGACGCTGGGAATTTTAATAAGCCACGCCGCTATTAAAATTTTCGATCATTTCGTTAAATAACGACTGACGCCAGTAAACTTTTCTGCGAAAGTTTCCCATGCAATCCTTTCAGGCGGGGCGCTGGGTCAAACGAAATGGTTACGAGAGCTTCGAGCCCGCTCCGATCAACCGGCCCTGGCGCATTGATGAACCGCGCATCCTGGAATCTCTAAGCCGGGCGGACCGCCAGCTGGGACGCCTCGACATGTTCTCCGAGTATGTGCCGAACCTCGATCTTTTCGTCCAGATGCACGTGACCAAAGAGGCGACCCAGTCCAGCAAGATCGAGGACACCCGCACGGAAATGGAGGAGGCGGTGCTTCCGGAAGAGGAGATCTCTCCCGAGCGCCGCGACGACTGGCGCGAGGTGAACAACTACATCCGCGCCATGGGAGAAGCCACCGCGGGCCTCCAGTCCCTGCCGTTCTCCAACCGGTTGCTCCGCGGGGCGCACGCGGTGCTGATGGAGGGAGTCCGCGGCGAACGGAAAACCCCCGGCGAATTCCGGCGCAGTCAGAACTGGATCGGAGGGTCAAATCCCGGCAACGCGCGTTTCGTCCCACCGACGCACGAAAGTGTCCCCGAGCTCATGGGCGACCTCGAGCTGTTTGCCCACAACCGCGACCTCCACCTACCGCCGCTCATCAAGGCCGCCATCATGCACTACCAGTTCGAGACGATTCACCCCTTTCTCGACGGCAATGGCCGCATTGGCCGCCTCATGATTCCCCTGTTTCTGCTTTCGGAGGGGATTTTAAAGCAGCCCGTTCTCTACCTCTCCGACTATCTCGAGCGTCACCGCGACGAATATTACGAACGCCTCACCCGCGTGCGGCAGGAAAACGCCATCTGCGACTGGCTCCTCTTCTTTCTCGACGGCATGACCGAGACCGCGAAGCACGGCGTCGAAACCTTCGACCGGATCCTACAGTTCCAGCGCCACTGGGAGACCGCCATCCAAAACTGGAAACCGCAAGGCACCTCCGGACTGGCTCTGTTCCGCCACCTTTTCACGCACTCCTGCGTGAACGCCCAGCAGGTCGCGGCGGCGGCCTCCGTCTCCGCCCCGACCGCTTACAAGCTCATCGACCGTTTCACGGACTGCGGGCTCCTGACCGAAGTCACCGGCGCCCGACGCGGAAAACTCTACCTGTTTGAGCCCTATCTGAATCTCTTTCGCTGAAAAAGAGGCCCCGATCCGCCCTGGAGGGCACCGCGCCGTCGGAGCCTTGGCCCACTCGATCCTCGCAAGAGGGGCGGCCATGGATACACTCGGCGGTGAATGAGCAGCGCGAAATACGCCGATCTGAGTAAAGAGGAGCTTATCCAGCTTCTGGAAGCGCGCGAACAGCGGGCGCGCTTCGGGCTCGTCTGGGAGGCCAATGAGATCGAGCGGGACAAGGCGCTGAACAGCGATTTCGTGGCGCTCGATCTCGTGCCGGAACTCTCCTGCGGGGAAGCGCCTGGCGGAATCTGATCATGGAAGGGGACAACTTCGATGCCCTGCGGCACCTGCGGATGAGCTTCGCCGGGCACGTGAAGTGCATTCTCATTGACCCGCCGTATAACACGGGAAAAAAGGACTTCGTCTATACCCGCCGGCGGCCGGTCCGCTGGCACCGCCGACTTATCGGTATGCCCGGAGAGCGCACGTCCCGACCCGATTCAAAACGCAGATAATTTCGCCGGATAACGACGCCACGGAAGAAGACTGCGCGCAGCGGTTTATCATCTCATCGCGCGACATTCTGGAAGCCATGGCCGCGAAGGTGCGGGTGGAGCGGCGCACGCTCGATGTGTTTACCCGCCAGTTGGAGATCGACTTTACCAACGCGGCCATCGACCCGGAGCAGGCTGCCCGGACCGCGTTCAAGGTTCTGACGAGGAATGAGACATTTGACTCACGCGAATTGCGGCGCGCGCTTTTGCGCAAGGTCAAGGGAACGCTCCAGGAGATCGGTCTCGATGACGCGAACGACGACGGGAAGATCGGCCACTTGCTGAATGTGCTGCTCACGGCCCACCCGCAGCTGCTGGCCGAGGCGCAAAAGGAAGCGCTGGCGCATCACTACCGGGTCGCGGAAACCGATGAAGAAATCCCGAGGGTCCTGGTGCACGATGCGCCGCTGTTCACTTCCCGCCTGAACGTGTATGGCGCGATACCCCCGGGCCTGAATCTGTGGGAGACTGATTTCGCTCGGCTGCTGGATGGCGATTCGCAGAGCGTGGTGAACTGGTGGCATCGCAACGAGCCGCGGAAACCATGGAGCGTGCAGGTGCTGCTCGAGGACGGGCGCGGCTTCTTTCCCGATTTCGTGATCGGCATGGCGGACCGGCCGACGGAAGAAGGGGTCATGCTCGCGGATCCCAAGAACAGGTTCGAGGTGGCCCGCGAGCATGCCAAAGCGCAAGCGCGACATCCCATTTACGGACAGGTTCTCATCCTGCACCGGGAGGCCGAGGCGCGCTGGGATGACGGTGCGCTACGATGCGGCCCAGCGGCGCCCCATCCTGGACCGTGAGTTCCGGCTGGTGGACGCCAGCGGGCTCTCGCGCTTGTGACGGAGTTTGCCATTGCCACAGCTGCCACGTTCCTGTTCCCATCCCGCCGCTGATGGATACTCACCTCGCCGACCCCACACTGCCGCCCGATGCGATGACGCTGGCACGACAGACCCGCAATCCGCTGCGCAAGCTCTACTACTGGACTCTTTATTGGGCGACCACCCGCTATGCGGTCCCCATGCTCGCGCTGATTTCGTTTACGGAATCTTCTTTTTTTCCCATCCCGCCGGATGTGCTGCTCATTGCGCTGTGCTTCGCCATGCCGACGCGCTGGTTCCGGCTGGGGCTGATCTGCACCGTGGCTTCCGTGGCTGGCGGGGCGCTGGGTTACTATATTGGTTACGGGGCGTGGGAGACCATCGGGCAGCCTATCGTGCGGGCTTATCATGGTGAAGCCGTCATGACTAAAGTGCAGCACTGGTATGACGCTTACGGCTTTTTCGGAGTGCTCATCGCGGCGATCACGCCGATTCCCTAT
>JBGTNO010000279.1:0-14465 GCA_041743065.1 Chthoniobacterales bacterium | reverse complement strand
TCATAAGCAAGAGAAACGCGGCAAAATTAATCCAGCCCGTAGCGCGAGCTCCCAGCTTGCCAACCGACCCGGAGCCGCAGGCTCTGACATTCAGATAAACGATGGCAAGCTGGAAGCTTGCGCTACGGGCACCAGCGAGGCCTTACCCTTCCAGCATGCGCACGCGGTGGTCGCGGAAGGGCAGCCGGATCGTTAGCGCCACGCCTTTGCCCTCCGTGCTCACGATGTCGATCTCTCCGCCGTGCTCGCGAATGATCCGCCGCACGATCAGCAACCCGAGCCCCGAACCCGTCTCCTTCGTCGTGAAATAGGGCTGGAAAAGCTTGTTCATATTCTCGGTGGAAATGCCGCCGCCGGTATCCGAGAAAGTGATATACACGAAGGTGTCGTCCATCCCCGTGGTGATGCGCAGAATGCCGCCCGCTCCCATCGCCTGAAAACTGTTGCGGACGATATTATAAAACGCCTGCTTGAGCTGATTGCGGTCCACCTCCAGCAGCGGCAATCCATCGGTGAGATCCTCCTCCGCGAGGATGTCGCGCTGCTCGATCTCCGCCCGCAGGAAGCTGATCGACTCCCGCACGATTTCGTTCACATTTTCGCGCCGGGTCTCCATCGGGGCGGGCCGGATGGCGCGGAGAAACTGGGTCACGATCTGGTCGAGTCGCTGGATTTCTCCTTTCGCCACCTCGATCGATTTCGGCAGGTCTGTGCGGATGGAGGCGGGCAGTTTGCGGATTTTGCGCTCCAGCAGTTGCAGATGGATGTGCAGAGAGTTGAGCGGATTGCCGATCTCGTGCGCGACGCCCGCCGCCAGCAGCGTCAGTGCCGTTAGCCGCTCGGACTCGATCGTTTCCTCGGTCGATCGCCGACTCTCGGTGATGTCCCGCATGATGACGGCATAGCCGATCGCCTCCGCGGCTGCGGACGTTTCATTTTCCCCATCCCCGGCGACCGGATCCAGCCCGAGCGGCACCGTGTAGAAATTGAGGAAGCGGTTCTGCGGATAAAAAACCTCCATGTCGCGAATGGTGACCCGCTCCTGCCCGGCCAGCGCCTCCCATTCCAAGCCGCGGATCTTGCTGGTGATGTGCTGGCCGGTCGTCGTCTCCTTCTCCAAGCCGAAGAGCGCGCAGGCCGCCTGATTGATGTAGAGGATCACGCCTTTCAGATCGGTCACGATCACGCCTTCCTGGATGGCGTCGAAAATGGTCTCGAAAAATCCTTTTTCGCGCAGCAGCCGATCGATCAGATTCTGGACCTCGGCCGGACCGACGCGCCCGATCCTTTCGATCAGTTTTTCGACAAAGCCGTGTTTCATAGCGCCCGGAGCCAAGTGTGCCGGACGGGAGACGGGTTGGCAAATGTGTCTTCCTTCGGTCCGCTCCGTCTCCTCTCAAGCCTCAAAACAACGAAGTTGTGCAGCTGCCTCTGGTAACACGGTGGGGTGCCGAGGCTGCTTGCCGCCCCGTAGCGTAAGCTTCCAGCTTGCCGTCGTTCCTCAAAATTCAGAACCGGAGGCTCCGGGGTTTGGATGGCAAGCTGGAAGCTCTCGCTACGGGCGCAATCAGCGTATCCGCCAACTCTGGGAAGGACGATTATGGGCTACTTGACCCGGGTGTTACTAGAGAGAGGAAAAACGTCCCGACGTCTCCGCGCTTCAGAATGTGTTCCCCGGAATAGCCTCATTTTCAAGGACCCTCTACAGCGTCCGCAGGAACCGCTTCAAATCCTCCAACCGCGGACTGGCCGCCTGGCGAACGTAGAAACCGGAGGTGGCGACACCCATTTGCAAGCTCATTTCCAGATCCAGCTTCAGCAGTTGCCCCATACAGAAACCGGCGTTGAAATGGTCGCCGGCGCCCGTCGTGATCTTCGGATGGTCGGTGTAAGGACCGACCACCACCGCTTCGCCATCCGCATTGGCGGCTCCCGCAAAGGCCGTCGGATGCACCACGACGGTGTCAACTTTCAGCGCGGCCCGAATGGCGGCCGCATGTTGCATAACGCCGGCTTCCGTCATTTTGGGAGTCTTGAGGCCCAGCACTTCGCCGATCTGGCAGCTCTCGCGAAAATTCAGCCCCAGCATCACGCGAAAATATTTCTCGAATTTCGAGATCAGCCGGAGCGCTTGGGCGATGTCTTCGCGCGTCCGTTTTTCCGGGTCGGCCAGGTCGAAGAAAACGAGCCGCTTTTCTCCCTCCAGCCGGGGCCCGATCCGGCTCAGGATCTTCGCGAAAATCTGATCCATATACGGCAGCATCGTCCAGTTCACCATGGCGATGAGCGAGGAATCGGAGATGATCTGGAAGAGTTTCTCCTCCGGCACGTGCTTGGTCAGATTGGCCCAATTGATCGCCCCCAGCGACGCGTGCTTGCCGAGCATCAGCTTGCCATCCGTGAACTCCAGCGCGTCGGTGTAGCCCGGCTCGGCGATGGAATGGATCACCGCGCGGCGGTTGAAATCATCGAACACCGGATGGATGCCCGGGTCACCGAGGTTGCCGATGTAGGTGACTTTCGAGCCGTAGGAATTGATGGCGTTCGCCATGATCGGGCCGTTGCCGCCCAGCTTCACCATTTGCGGCACCAGCTCGAAATTCGCGCTCAGCCCGACCGCGGATTTGATCCTGGCCGCATAATCCCCCATCTTCTCGATACGAGTGTATCTGGTGGCGGACTCGCGCTTATCGACCACATGCAGGATGGTATCGACGAAGCCATCGAACCCCACCAGCACCTGGGCGTGGCGAAGCCGGTTGCGGGCGCCCTGGATTTCTGCCAACAGGCGGGCGGGGAGTTTGAGAGGCATGGGGCGCTCTGTATAATATGCCGCGATTGAGGAGATCACGGAAAATCTCGCGCTTTCCGCATCCGACATTCACCACTGAACCGGCCACCAGCGCCGTTTTGTCTTATATTCATGCCTGCTACTCCCCATCTCCGTTTCGAAGTCGTCATTGCCGGAGGCGGATTTGCCGGCGTGTACGCGGCCAAGGCGCTGGCTCGCGAGCTGGGCGGAGAGGCCCGCGAAAAGGTCGCTCTCATTGCCGACGAAAATTTTATGGTCTTCCAGCCCATGCTGGCCGAAGTCGTCGGATCGTCCGTTTCGCCGCGCCACGTGATCAACCCGCTCCGCCAGCTTTGCCGGGGAGTCACGACGTTGCGCGGGCGGATCGAATCCATCGATCTGGCCAGCCGGAGCCTCATCCTCGACGCGGGCGACTACACCAGTGACCTTGCGGTCGAGTTTTCCCACCTCGCGCTGGGCACCGGCAGCATCGTCGATCTCAGCCGCGTGCCCGGCATGCCGGAACACGCCTACGTGCTGAAAAATGTCGGCGACGCCCTCGAATACCGCTCGGCCATTATCGATCGGTTTGAGGAGGCCAATTTCCAGAGCGATCCCGAGACGGTGCGGCGGCTGCTGACGTTTGTGGTGGTCGGGGGCGGCTACTCCGGCGTGGAAACCGCCGGCCAGGTGCACGATCTCATCCTCGGGATCAACCGGCTTTATCCCCGGATCGCGCAATCCGACTACCGCGTGGTTCTCGTGCACAGTCGCGAACATCTCATGCCGGAGGTGAGTGAAAGTCTGGCCCGCTACTGCGAGAAAACGATGCGGGCGCGGGGCATCGAGCTGCTCCTCAGCCAGCGGGTTAAGGCCATGACGGCCAGCAAAGTGATCCTCGATAACGGAGAGTCCATCGACACCCACACCGTTCTCTCCACCGTCGGAAACGCCGCTCATCCACTTATTGTGAGCCTTTGCGAGCAGGGCGTTGCGAATTTTCGCCAGCGGCTCAAGACCGATCCCCACCTGCGGGTGATCGAGAGCGACCGGCTCTGGGCGGCGGGGGACTGCGCCGCCGTGCCCATGATCGCAGGCGGGCACGAAGACCAGCGGGAGGAAAAAACCTGCCCGCCCACCGCTCAGTTCGCGCTGCGAGAGGGAAAACTAATGGGTCAAAACATTGCCCGCTCCTTACGGAGAAAAGAGCTGAAGCCGTTCACCTTCAGCGGACTCGGCGAACTCGCCACCATCGGACATCGCTCTGCGGTCGCTGAAATCATGGGTCTGAAATTTTCGGGCTTCATCGCCTGGTTCATGTGGCGCACCATCTACGTCGCCAAGCTGCCCGGTCTGGAGCGCAAGCTCCGCGTGCTGGTGGATTGGACCCTCGATCTTTTCTTCCCGCGCGACATCGCCCTCATGCGGCCGCGTCCCACCCAGGTGCTTCAGCGCATGCATCTGGAAGAAGGCGATAAAGTCTTCGAGGCCGGCGATCCCGCGCTCTCGCTTTATATTGTGAAAAGCGGGCGCATCGACCTCGTCGATGAAACAGGTCTCGTGCGTTCGCTCGGGGCTGGCGAACATTTCGGGGAGCGGGCTTTGCTGTACGATCGCGTGTGGCGCTTCTCCGCCGTCGCGACCGAGCCCAGCGAACTGGTGGCGCTCAACGAAGAGGTCTTCGAGTCCATCGCCAGCGCCAGTCCCTCGCTGCACGCCTTCTTCGAGAAATCGGCTTCCCGTTTCATCACCCGCCAGGAGACGGAATCGCTCCTCGAAGCCATGCCGCCAGAAATCCGGGATAAAACAGCGGGGGAACTAATGCACCCCGAGCCGGTCGCCATGCGCGGGGAACAGACCCTGGCCGATGCCCTCACCCTGATGGTGAAACATCCTTACAACTCCTTCCCGCTGGTCGATGAAAAGAATCATCCGCTCGGTGTCATCTCGCAGAGCGACATTTATAACGCTTTGAAATCGAAAGAGATCACTCTCGAAAATCACCTCTCCGAGATCGAGCCGTCCGCCTGCGCCACCGTTCGTCGCGACACCTCCGTGCCCGAGGTCATCGAGCGTTTCTACCGCAGCGGACGCCACAAGGTTGTCGTGCTCGATGACGACGAAGCGCTCTGCGGCATCCTCACGCCCATCGATCTGATGGCCGGCCGCGGGGAGGAATAAACCGCAGAGACACAGAGACGCAGAGGGAGACAGGGGCGGCGCTCTTCTCGCAGGATCAGCTTCGAGCTGGTGGGGGCAAGCGGCGAGGCTATAGCCGCTTCGCTGTGCGAAGCGCGGGAGAGAGCGGCCCGGCGATCTCCTTTCCCAATCAGCTGTTTACCGCATTGTTTTCATCCCCTGTCTGCCATAATGCGACACTCCACTGTCTCCGGCGTGCTCACTCATGTTTCGCACCGCGAAACAGCTACAGGATCGTCATCCGCGAGGTGGACCGTATCCTGGAAGACCATGCCTCCGCCCGCCGACGAAGTTACCGCCGCGCTGCGAAAACATTTTGCCGCGCACAACCGGCGGGTAGTTCTCCTGCTGCTGCTCACCCTCCTGCTCGTCGTGATCGGCTGGGGAGTGTGCTACGTGCTCGTTCTCTGGCTCATCCTCCTTTTCCGCACCCTGGCCGCGCCGCTTGATTCCGCCAGCCTGCCCGCGCATTTCCCGCTCGTCTTTGCTCTCGCCTCTCTCCTGCTGCTGACCGGTCTCCGCCTCGCCCGCCGCCACTCCGTCGAGCGCCTCACCGACCGCACCCGCTGGTGGGAACATCTCGCACGCCTCATCCTCGCCCTCCCCGCCGCCACCCTCTCCGTCTGGGGCACCTTCACCGCTTATCAGTTTCTGAAACCCCGGGAAATCGAATCCGCCTGGCGGCTGCTCCAGCGGATCCACCGCGACCGGCGCCTGCCGATTCAATTTGTCCCGCAGGAAATTCCCGGCGAGGAAGAGCGCAATCGGGTGCTGGTGGCTCTGCAGATCACCGATCTCGTCCGCGTCGTGCGGGTCGGTCCGGAAATCCGGCTCGTCCTCAACGGAGAGGACGTCCGCCGTCTGGTCGGTCCTCGCATCCGCCTGCGAATCCCGCCGCGCTAACCGAACCGCGATCGCTGCCACAACCTGCGCTTAACCCTTACCGCCGCCTCGCGACTGGATCACCACCCCGAGCGCCGCGAGGACGAGAAAAAGGCCAGTTTTCAGCAGCTCCTCCAGTGGCAGCGATTGAGCCACCAGCGCCGCGCCCAGCACAGAGGAGAGCACGATCAAGGTCCAGCGGAACAGCACGGCCATGAGGATCGCGCCGACGATCCCGCCCGTGCCAAACGCCATCCACCCCACCTGCGCCAGCTCCGGTGAACTGGCCCGGATCAGCTCCAGCGCGAGATAACCTCCCGCCAGAAATCCCGCGCCCGCAATCGCGATCTTCTGCAGGAAAAACGCGGCCACCGCCCCGATCAACCCGGCCATGATCGCGATGAGAGTCACGGCGGACCGCGCGCCTTCCTCCGCCATTCCCAAGGCAAACTCCCGCCCGGCGACAAAACCCGTCGCCCCCACAAACAGCCAGAAAAGCCGCCGCCCGAAGAGAAGCAGAGTCCCTCCCAGGACGAGACCGATGATAGGATCCACCGTTTCCACGCGGGATTACCGCCGCATTCGCCCCTGAGCGGCAAGAAGTTTCCGAGCCACCCGAGAACGGAGAAATTTAATCTCGGTTCTGTGCTAAATCTGGCGGAGCGTGTCCTAACGCACCCCTCGCTCCGCGCGCTAGCGTTGCCCAGATGAATCCCCTCTCATCCGTCCTCGTCACCGGTTCCAGCCGCGGTCTGGGCCGGGGCGTCGCCCAGTCCCTGGCCCGTCTCGGCGTCAGCGTCGCGATCCATTACTCTTCCAACGAAGCTTCCGCGGAGGAAACGAAAGTGCTCTGCGAGCGGGCCGCCGTCTCGCCGGATCAGCGGTTTGCGCTCGTGGGGGGAAATCTCGGAAAGGCCGAGGGCCGCCAGGCCATTTTCGAGGGCACTATCTCCGCGATGGGAAGAATCGACGCCCTCGTCAACAACGCCGGCATCGCGCCGCGGGAGCGCCACGACATCACCGAAGCGACGGAGGAGATTTTCGACGAAGTGATCGCCGTGAATTTGAAGGGACCCTATTTTCTGGCGCAACTGGCGGCGAAATATTGGCTGGAGCATCCCGGCGATTGCCTCTTGCCCGACAGCTACAAGCTCATCTTCGTTTCCTCCCTCTCCGCCACGGTGCCCTCCCTCAATCGCGGTGAATACTGCATTTCCAAAGCCGCGCTGGCGATGGTGACTCAGCTCTGGGCCAACCGGCTGGCCGATCATGGCGCGCAGGTCATCGAACTCCGGCCCGGCATCATGGCCACCGACATGACCGCGGGCGTGAAGGAAAAATACGACGACCTGATCGAAGGCGGCCTCGTGCCGCAAAAGCGCTGGGGCACGCCGGAAGATCTAGGCAAAGCGGTCGGCTCGATTATCGCCGGGCATTTCCCCTTCAGCACCGGCGATGTCATTAACATCGATGGCGGTTTTCACCTCCGGAAACTTTAGCATGATCAAGATCAAAAACGACCTCACTCCGACCGATCTCGCGCCCAAACTCGAGCGCCTCTGGCGAGCCTCCGCACCCAAGATCCTGGCGATCGACGCCGACGAAAAGCCCGGCCAGGCGACCCCGGTCTATACCGTGCGGGGCCGCTACACGGCGCGCGGCTGGACGGAGTGGACGCAGGGCTTCGTCTATGGCTCGGCTATTTTGCAGTATGAAGCGACCGGCGAGGAGAGTTTCCTGACGCTGGGGCGCAGCCGCACGGTCGAGCGGATGGCGCATCACATCACCCACATCGGCGTGCACGATCATGGGTTTAACAATGTCAGCACCTACGGCAACCTCTGGCGTCTAATGAACGAGGGGCGCATTCCCGAGAACGAGTGGGAGCGAAATTTCTACGAACTGGCGCTCAAGAATACCGGCGCCGTGCAGGCGGCCCGCTGGACCCCCATCTTTAATGGCGAAGGCTATATCTATAGCTTCAACGGGCCGCATTCCCTTTTCGCCGATACGATTCGCTCCCTCCGCGCACTGGCCGTCTCCCATCAGCTCGGCCATGTCCTGATGGGCGAGAAGGATACCCGGATCTCTTTGCTCAAGCGCCTGCTCGAGCACGCTCGCACCACGGCGGACTACGCTGTCTATTACGGCGAGGGGCGCGACTACTACGATCTGCGGGGTCGCACGGCGCATGAGTCACTTTTCAACCCGAACGACGGCAACTACCGCGCGCCCAACTCCCAGCAGGGCTACGCGCCGTTCAGCACCTGGACGCGCGGACTGGCCTGGATCATGTGCGGCTACTCGGAGCAGCTCGAGTTCATCGAGACCCTGGCCGACGGCGAGCTGGCGGCCTTCGGCGGACGCGGGGCGATTGCGGAGATGCTGCTGAAGCCCGCCCGCGCGACCTGCGATTTCTATATCGAGCATACGCCGGCCTGCGGGATCCCTTATTGGGACACCGGCGCTCCGGAACTGCATCGACTAGGTGACTACCTCGAAAAACCGGCCGACCCGTATAACGATCACGAACCCGTGGACAGCTCCGCCGCCGCCATCGCCGCGCAAGGCCTGCTGAGGCTGGGACACTACCTGCGACAACATGGTGCGTCCGAAGATGGCCGGCCCTATTTCCAGGCCGGGCTCACCGTGCTCGATACCTTGTTCGACACCCCCTATCTGAGCGAGGACGATTCTCATCAAGGCCTGATTCTTCATTCCATCTATCATCGGCCGAATGGCTGGGACTATATGGCCGATGGCCAGAGGGTGCCCAACGGCGAGTCCAGCATGTGGGGTGACTACCACGCCCGCGAAGCCGCCATCTATCTTCAGCGTTTCATCGATAACTCCGAAAACCCCCGCCTTCACCATTTCTATGGCGCCTAGTCTCATGACCATATCCGATCTCCATCAAACCGAAGGCCGCCGCTTCCCCGCGCAACGCCGCACCCAGAATCTCGTCGGCGGGCTGGCCGCGATTCAGGCCACCAATTTCTCCTTGGGCAACGTGACGTTGGACCCGGACGGCGGCCAGGTCCCGTGGCATAATCAGGAGCAGGAGGAAGTCTATTTCATTGTCGAAGGCACCGGAGAAATGTGCCTGGGCCAGGAACGTCAGACGCTGACGAGCGGCCAGGCTGTCTATATTCCTTCCGGGGTTTTTCATCAGCTCACCAACATCGGCGATACTCCGCTCCGTATGCTTTATTGCTATGGCCCGGCGGGCGAGGTGGCCCACTGGCGCCAGGAACTCGATGGCACCCTGCCCCCCGCCGGAGTCGGCGACACTCCTCCCCTGCCCGCGGGCGCCCGTCCGCAGTGCACCGACAAACCGGCCTAGTCCCTCAACACCCACCAACTATGAAGACTCACCATATCGGCATCATTATGAACGGCGTCACCGGACGCATGGGCCTCAATCAACACCTCATCCGCTCCATCCTCGCCATCCGCGCGCAAGGCGGCGTGAAGATCTCGCCGGAGGAACGGATCATGCCCGATCCCATCCTGACCGGCCGCAGCGAAGCGAAGCTCCGGGACATCGCCGAAAAGCACGGGGTCGAGCGCTTCACCACCGATATCGAAAAAGCGCTGGCCGATGATTACAACCAAATCTTTTTCGACGCCTCCAGCACGCTGCATCGCGCCCGTTTTGTCGAAATGGCCGTCAAAGCCGGCAAGGCAATCTATTGCGAAAAGCCGACCGCGGTCGAAACCAGCGAAGCCGTGCGCCTGTACAAACTCTGCGCCGACGCCGGCCTCAAAAATGGGGTCGTGCAGGACAAACTCTGGCTGCCCGGCCTGCGCAAGCTTACCCAGCTCAGGCAGCAGGGTTTTTTCGGCAAAATCCTCAGCGTGCGCGGCGAGTTCGGCTACTGGGTTTTCACCGGCGAGGTGGACGACCAGCCCGCCCAGCGTCCCAGCTGGAACTACCGGCAGGAAGACGGCGGCGGCATGATGATCGATATGTTCTGCCACTGGCGCTACGTGATCGACAACGTCTTCGGTCCCGTCGCCAGGCTCTGCTCCACGGCTTCCGTCGATCTCGCAAAACGGGTCGGCGAGGACGGCCAGGAATACCAGGCGACGGCCGACGATTCCGCCTACGCCTTTTTCGAGCTGGAGGATGGCACCATTTGCCAGTTCAACAGCTCCTGGGCCACGCGGGTCCGCCGCGACGATCTGCTCACGATCCAGGTCGATGGCACCCACGGCAGCGCGGTCGCCGGCTTGCGCGAATGCCACGTGCAGCACATCTCGGAAACGCCGAAGCCGATCTGGAACCCGGACATCGCTCAACCGATCGACTTCTTCGAGCATTGGACGAAGATGCCGAACGCCTGCGAATACGATAACGCGTTCAAGATTCAGTGGGAAATGTTCCTGCGCCATGTCGTGCTGGACGAGCCTTTCCGCTGGTCGCTGCTGGAGGGCGCGAAAGGCGTGCAGCTCGCCGAGCTCGGCCTCGAATCCTGGAAGGAGCGGAGGTGGGTGGACGTGCCGGATCTCACGAGCTGAGTCTTTTAGCGCGCGTCCACCTCCGATCGATAAATCGATTCCAAAACCTGAAGCGGCTTGCTTGAGCTGCGCGGCGTGAAAAAGGTTCCCTCATCGGCGGCGCGGGAAGGAGCGCCCACCGCGTCGTGATGGCGTCCCGACTTTCGCCGCCATCGAGGGGACCGCGTGGCGGCGGCGACTTTTTTCTTGTCCGCGAAAGCAATCGCGCAATAGTCGCGGGATGCCGGTTCGCGCCGGCTTTGTGGGGGTATAGCTCAGTTGGTAGAGCGTCTCGTTCGCAATGAGAAGGTCAGGGGTTCGAATCCCCTTACCTCCACCACTTCGCCCCCGGCGGGAAATCCTGTTCGCGCCGGTTCGGTTTCTGGGCTAGACCCTGCGGCGATGCCTGCCTTCTCCGTGACCCTTCGGGCCTATTCCGCCCGCGCTTTGCTGGGTCTGCGGCTTTACTGGCCGGCTTTTCTGGCGATTCAGTGCGGGGCGCTGGGTTTTGCCGCGCTCTATTTCACCCAGGAAAATGTGCGGGATTTCTGCCGGGAGGTGGGGGGGTGGAAGGTGGCGGGCGGGGTCTGGTTTGCCGGGATCGCGAATGTGATCAGCGGCGGCGTGGTGCCCGAGTTGCTCAAGCTGAAATTCCGTCCGCCGGAACTGCCGCGCCCCACCCCGCCGGAACTCCTGCACCAGTTCACGATGCTGGCGGTGCTGGGGGTGTCGGTGGATGTCTTTTACCGCTTCCAGGATTGGCTCTGGAACGGTCAGTCGGGCTGGCAGGTGCTGCTGGCGAAGATTCTGATCGATCAATTCGTTTACACGCCGTGTCTCGCGCTGCTTTTCGTGGTCCTCTGGTATCTCTGGCGGGAAACGGGTTTCGACCTTCGCGCGACGTGGCGGGCGGCCAGCTTTTCTCTGGTGACACGCCGGATTGGGGAGATTCTGGTCAGTAATATTTTCTTCTGGGTGCCGGTCCTTCTGGCGATCTATTCGCTGCCGCGTGATTTGCAGTTTATCCTCTTCCTGTTCGTGAACGCGGCCTGGTGCATCCTGCTGATCTTCATCGCGCGCCAGCAGGTGGCGCATTCGCCGACCATCGGATAGCATCGCGCTCTGATGAAAGATTTGACCGAACTGGCTGAGCGTTTCCGCGTGACGGCTGATCCCCGTTTTACCCTGGCCAAGCGCGACTGCGGCGATACCTGGAAACTCGACTCGAAGAAAAAAGCGAAGTCGTATCTCTCCGACACGATCGGGGAAATCCGGGAGCTGCAGCAGAAGCTCTACGCGCAGGACAGTCAGTCGTTAGGAGGCCTACGAGGAAATGATCCGCCATACGGCGACGGCGGAGGCTCCCTGGCAGGTGATTCCGGCGGACCACAAATGGTTCATGCGGCTGACCGTGGCGGCGGTGATCGCGGAAACGTTGCGTGGAATGAACGTGAAGTTTCCCGAGTTGAACGCGGAGGAGCGCGCGGATTTGCAGGAAGCGCGGGCGCTTCTCGAGAAAATGTGACCGCGGCCGCGCCCGCTAAAATTCCAGCGCGGGCGGCGGTTCGAGTTCGATGGGGTTCTGCCGCTCGGGCACGTCGAGCGCGCGCACGGGCTCGGCGCGCATCACTTTGACTTCCTCCGCCGGTTCGCTGTTGCCGTCGCCGACGGTGAACGGATTGGCGTTGCCGTCATCGGAATTCAGGGTCGTGACCGCGTTATACGGGTCTTCCGGGCCCACCACGGTGGGTGCCCGCATTTTTACCGGTTCCAGCGCCGCCAGGTCCACCGCGACCTGGGCGCGCGGCCATTTCCCGGGCTTGGGCGCGCCTTGCACGAGCGGCTGCACGGCATCGCCATGGATGGTGCAAAGAAGATGCGGGGCCTGCCGCGAGGTGGCCCACTCGGTGATGACGGTGGAACGCTCGACGGGCTCCGAAGTGATGGGATGCACCGTTTCTTCGACGCATCTATCGGTGGCGAGCTCGCCCGATTCCGAGCAAATCTCGTAGCGCCGCAGCCCCGGAGGACGCGCCAGCTCTTTGGCCCGGTAGTTTTCGAAAGTGGCGTTCATCACGTCGCACCAGATCGGCAGCGCGACTTCATTGCTGAAGGCTCCGCGGTAGATGGCTTGCGGGCGGTCCAGGCCGACCCACACGCCGCAGGTCACGGAGCTGGAATAGCCCATGAACCAGGCGTCGGTGAAGCCGTAAGCGGTGCCGGTTTTTCCGCCGAGCGGCATTTTTTTCAAATGATACTGCGTGTAGGCGCGGTCGGCCGTCCCGCGCTCCAGCACCTCGGTCAGCGCCGAATGGACCTCGTAGGCGGAAGCGGCGGAAATGACGCGCTGAAGCCGGGGCTTTTCGCGAAAAACCGGCCGGCCGCTCTTCGTCTCGATGCGCTTGACCAGGATCGGTTTGACGGGGCGGTTGCCTTCGTTCGGGAAGATGGAATAGGCCAGCGTCATATCCATGAGGGTGACCTCGCTGCTGCCGAGATAGGTGGCGGGATAGGGCCGCATCGGCGTGGAAAAGCCGGCCTTTTTCGCGAGAGCGATCACGGGCTCCAGGCCGGTTTCGAGACCGAAGCGAACGGAAGCGGCGTTCTTCGATTTGATGAGCGCCTCGCGGGCCGGAATGTCGCCCTCGTAGCGGTTGTCGATGCGCTCCGGTCCCCACTCGCCGAGAATGCCGGTGGTGCCGCCGATCATGATCTGGCGGTTATCCATGGCCTGATCCTCGACCATTTTGCCGGGGAACAGACCCTGCTCGAACCCCGCGGCATAGACGAAGGGCAGAAAAGCGGTGCCCGCGGAACGCGCGGCCGATACGGCGCGGTTGAACTGGCTCTCCTGAAAATCGCGGCCGCCCACCAGCGCGAGCACATCGCCGGTCGCGTTATCCAGCACGACCGCCGCCCCCTGCAAATATTTGGGACCCGGCGGATTCGCCGCTGGATCTTTCCGCTGCAGGGCGCGGACTTCGGCTTGATACTGCGCCTGAGTCTGGTGGCCGTAGTCGGCGCGGCCCTCGATCGCGAGCAGGTGCGATTCGATACTCTGGACCGTTGCCTGCTGCAGATCGGCATCGATCGAGGTGTAAATGCGGTAGCCTTCGCCGGCCGCATTTTCGTATCCGACCAGATCGATGACCTGCTGGCGCACGAGATCGACCGCATAGGAATCGGCGGCCAGCGGGCGACGATTTTTGACGAGCAACTTTTCCGCTTTCGCCGCCCCATACTGGGCGTCGCTCAGAGATTTGAGTTCGCGCATGCGCCCGAGCACGAAGTTGCGCGACTCGATGGCCGCGGCGTAATTCTTCCAAGGCGAAAGGTTATTCGGACTGCGCAGCAAACCCGCCAGCATGGCCGCTTCCGAGACGTCGAGCTGGCTGGCTGATTTTCCGAAATAGCCGCGCGCAGCCGCTTCCATCCCGTAAAAGCCGGAACCGAAATAGACGCGGTTGATATACATTTCCAGCAGCTCGCTCTTGCTGAAATTCTCCTCGATGCGCCGCGCCAGCATGGCCTCCAGCATTTTGCGGCGATAGGTCTTCTCGCGCAGGTCGTAGGTGTTGCGGGCGAGCTGCTGGGTGAGCGTGCTCGCGCCCTCCCGCGTGCGCCCGGCTTGGTAATTTTTCACCAGGGCGCGCGCGATGCCGAGGTAGTCGACGCCGTGATGCTCGTAGAAACGCGCGTCCTCCGCCGCCACGATCGCCTGGCGCACATGCGTGGGCAGATCCTCCAGCGCGACGGTGTCCCGGTTTTGAATAAAGATGCGCCCGAGCAGCGTGTCGTGGCGCCCGTAAATGAGGCTCGCCGACTCCATCCGCTTCAATTCGGCCAGGTCGAACTCCTTCGCTTTGGTGCGGAATTCGTTCACGAAAAGAAACCCGTAAACGCCCACCGCGACCAACGGGATCAGCCCGACGAGAGCCAGCGCAATGAACCAGGCGCGTCGGTAAAAAGGGGTGCGTTGCTCAGGGTAATCGTCCCACATGGAGGCAGTGCCGACTTTAGTCCCACGAATGCACGGGCCCTGCAACTTTATAAGAGCCCCCGTCACCCCCCCGCCGGACCCGGCGAGGCGACC
>JBGTNO010000278.1:0-5888 GCA_041743065.1 Chthoniobacterales bacterium | reverse complement strand
CGTGGACTGCAGTCTCAAAAACAGCCGATTTTCGGGGATCGCGAAGTCCCATGCCACGACCGAGCCATCGCCCGGTTCGATCAAGCCTGGGACATAACTCCAGTCCAGCAGACCTTCCGAGCGCTGCACGAAGTAGGTTCGTCCGGCCCGCCCCCACCAGGAGAAAGTGTAGATCGAATTGGTGCTATCGAACTCGAAGCGGCTGCCCTCGTTGGGATCGGTCGGCCCTTGCGCTGACACGGACACGGTTACAGCCAGCAGAAGAATGAACCTGAGAAGATAGCGTTTCATGGCTTGCGGACGGATTTGGCCTTGGAGGTTTGGAGACTCTTGATCGGAAAGAAGCTGATCGTAGTGTCCTGGGGGACGGGCGGGTTTTCCTTCATCCACTGTTCATGGGCGATCCGCGCTGCCTCGCTCGTCTGAAAATCGTGAACCAGTTGCTCTCGGTTGGCTTCAAAGTAACGATGCAGTTCAGCGCGGGCGCGGGTGATCTCTGGATCGACACCCGTCTTCGGGAGCGAGACAAACTGATAGGTCGAGTGGGCTGGCGTGGCTCCCGGGATTTGCCGAGGAGGGAGCGGGCGGCTAAGATCGATTCCTTCTTTTCTGGAATACGCCTTCATCTCCGGGTCATTCTCGACGGAATCGTTCCGCTCCCGGATCTGTTGGCGGGTTTCGTCGCCGATCCCCATGAAGACGCTGTAGCGGCTTTCCGGCGTTTCAAAATCGAAGAGACCCCGGAGATAATTGAAGTCGATGCTGCTCCAGAGCACATATTCACCCCCCTCGTGCCACCAGCTTACGTTCGTGACTTCCCGGTCATACACCGTGCACGAAAGAAACATGAAGACATTGCGTTTGGATTCCCATTCCTTAATCCACGCCAGCTCTTCAGCCGTCGGCTCGCTGGCTGCTTCGACCGGAGCTTGCTGCAGCTTCGGCTGCGGCTTTAGAACCGGCGCTTCGACCCGATTGTAGAAAATCGAGCGGGTTTCTAGGTCCACTTCCCAGCTTTCCAGGATGCCATGGTATGCCGGGGGCTTCGTTTCGCTCTGGACGTTGGTTCCCGCCGTTGCTCCAAAGACAGAAAAAAGCGCAAGGGATATCCTTAAGCGTTTTGTCCGAAACAAATTGAGCGTTCGGGCCATGGCGGGATTTGTAGTGACCGAGCTTAAACGAGTCAAGGATCAAAACACGAAAGTGGCAAACGTGTTCAATCTCACCCATGCAGGGCATGCGTATAGGCATTGGAGCGGCTTTCGAAAATGCAGCGGACTGTCCTGAGCCGCAATCTCGTACGATTGCGAGCGACCTCTGGCCTGACCCAGGAGAAACTGGCCGAGAAAGCGGACATCACCGCGCGCTATCTGCAGACGCTGGAAGCGGGGAATTTCGGCGGCTCGTTGGCAGTGCTCGTTCGCCTTAGACGGGCGCTAGGGGCCGAGTGGACCGAGCTCCTGCAGGGGCTCTGAGCTGAACGTGAAGCGCCGTTCGCTTCAATGCTCGCTGGCCCCGCAGACAGGCGGTCCCCGCGTTACGGCACCAAGGTGACCGGCGTGCCCTGACGCACGTTCCGATAAAACAGGGGCGCGGCATCCGTGCGCAGCCGTGTGAGGCGGGGTAGCCGGGCAGATGGCCGATGTGCATGCCGATGGCGCCGTTGAAGCGCATGAAGTACCGCAGGGGCGCGCCGAGAAAGCGGGTCCCGCTGGGGGTCGAGTCGATCTTGAGACTCACCCCCGAGCGCATCTCGAACTTCCAATCGACCGCGTCTGTGGAGGAAAACTATATTACCGCCTGAAAAAAGGTGCTCCTCTCATTTACAGCGTTGGAGAGGCCGGACACGACGAAAGGAGAGACCCGACTCTGGATGAAGTCTTGTGGCCCCACCCGTTAACTGAATAGTCTAGACGCTAGGCCATCGTGGGCATCCTATGAATAACCTCCGCCCGGTTCTGATTAGTATTGCCGCTCTGGCGGCCGCCGCTCTGGGCTTTTGGATGGGCCACCAAAACTCCACCAGTCCCAACCGGAAACACGCGGCGGCGGCTCGCGTACACCAGGAGAATGATCCACTCCTTGAAAAGGAACGAAGCGGTCTGGCCGCCATCCTTGATGCTCCGGATGAAAAGACCCGCATCGAACAGTTCCTCGGCGCGCTGCGCAGTGACGACATTCCCGCTCTGACCCGTCTGCTGGCTTACATCAACACGCCCGGCGTGCTTCCCTCCCGGGCGCGCCCGCTTTATACCCAGGCGATCATTGACCGCGTGGTCGCGCTGGGCGGAGCGGAGGCTCTCCTGCAAATGAAGGGTTTGCTCGGACCCTTTCGCGACGCGCTGATTACAGGCACGATCAAATCTCTGGCCGGGCAAGATCTCGGCGCCGCCGAGCACCTAGTCACTTCCCTGCCACCGCGCGAATATGCCATCGCCTTGGAACCACTCCTCGCCGCCCTGGGAGCGCAGGATCCGGAACGAGGCCTCTCGCTTCTGCGCGAGCGTGGGACCTCATCCTCTCAGGCCGTTTCCGGTTTTTTCGAAGCTTGGGTAGCGAAGGATCCATTGAGCGCCGTCGAGGCGGCCTTGGCCTTCTCGGACAGTGACTTAAATACTGCCCGCTCCGCCATCTCAGCCTGGGCTCGCCTCGATCCCGATGCGGCGTGGGACTGGATGCAGCAAAAAATTCCCCCGGATCAGCAAAGCGAATATCATGTGAGCTACCTCTACGCGCTCATGCGTTCGGAAAGTCCTGAACCTGTCCTGAAGGCCCTGCTGGAAAAACCGGAACTGGGAGCGGCCTGGAATGTGAACTCGATTGGCGAGAAACTCGGCCGAGATCCTGAAACCGGCGCTCACTTGCTCGATGCTTTTCCGCCCGGTTCCGTTCGGGACTCACTCATCATGGGCATGGCGGGAAGTTTCTCGGGTGAGGCCGAGGCGGCGCTGGCTTGGGCGCAGTCACTTTCTCCCGCCGAACGTGCCCGCGCCCTGCCCGAGCTGATCGAGCATTTCTCCTCCCGCGATCCCGCTCAGGCCCTCACCCTCGCCTTGGCGGAATCCGAGGAGACCGCGCGCGAGAAGAGTATCGCCGCCGCCATGTCGGGCTGGGGCAAGCGAGACTTCTCCGGAGCCGTGGCCGCCACGGCTGACCTGAAGCCATCCGACCGCCTCACCGCCCTGACCTCACTTTTCACGGCCGCGGATTACCGCAGCAGTGCAAATTTCCCGGAGCGGCTGGCGGCGCTTCCCCCTGATCTGACGCCGGCGGATCGCGCGCGGATTCTCACGGGCATGGGGAAAAGCTGGAGCCGAGACTTCGAAGAAGCCATCACCGTGTGCCGGGAGCTTCCCCCCGCTGACCGCGGAGCTCTGGCCGAGGGCATTCTCTCGCGGGGGTGGAACGCCACTCCGCCGGAAATCGTGGAACTGGCCGGAATGATTCCCCCCGAGCGGTTGTCCAAAGCGGCCTGGATGGTCGTCGAGCGTTTGGCGCCCACGGATCCCCGCGCCGCCGCCGAGCTGGTGGCAAATATTCCCGATCAGAAGAATAATTTCCAGAAAATGGCGAACCTTCGCACCATCGTCGGGAACTGGACTTACGTCGATCCCTCGGGGGCGGAGGCCTTCGTGCGCAGTCTCCCGCCAGGCCCCACTCGGGAGCAGGCGCTCGGTTCGCTGGTGAAATCCATCCTCGTCTTCGACTTGCCGGCCGCCACCCGCATTGCCGCGATGACGACCGGAAGCAAGATGCGGCTCGATCTCATCCGCCGCCTGTCCGACGAATGGAAAACGACCAACCCCACCCAGGGGCGGAAGGTCATGCAGGCTCTCTCGAAGACGGGGGAGGAGCGGGAGATCGCCGAGAAAAAGCTGAACTCTCCATGATCTCCCGATTTCCATTTTTAGGTCTTCTCATGGCCATGCTTACAGCCGGCGCCGCCGGGTGGACCACGGGCTTTGTCTTTCGTCCAGCAGCGAGCCCCGCCATCGCGAAGACAGGAACTCCGGCTGAGCTTTCATCGGTCAATAGCATTTCGACCATGCCCCTCGCATCCGACCCCTTGCCGGCCGCGACCATTCGCACCGTGGAGGAGTTCGATCGCTACCTGAAAAGATTGAAAAAAGCGGGCTTGCACAAGGAGTTCGCCGAATGGCTGGCCCTGTCCGTGGCTTCCGCCCAGGACTTTCAGTTGGCCTTGGAGTTTGCCCTCGCGCAAAATCTGCTGCCCACCTGGGCCGCCATCGGCGCGGGCCTGCATCCGCGGGAAACTTTTGCCAAACTTCGTGAGCTTTCCTCAGCGGATACCCCCGGAGCCGATGTCGCCCACACTCCCGCCGCCGCGCGGAACATCTTCTTTGCGGCCCTCGGTGAGACCGACCCAGCGCTGGCGCTGACCCTGCTGGGCGAGCTTCCCGCGCGGGAGGCCGTGTATCCGTCGGCTGGCCTTTTCCAAAGCTGGGCCGCGCTCGCGCCACTCGAGGCCGCCCAGCAGGCCCGCACACTGCCGGACCGAACTGTCCGAGATATGGCGCTCTGGGCCGCGCTCGACACCTGGGGCAACGCGGACCGCGAAGGCATGATGCTCTGGGCGGAGCGGCAGGATCGCGAGGTGCTGAAAACAGCCTTCCGCAGCTTGTACGAGCAGGACGGAATCCGCCAACCCGCCGAAGCATTGGCCCTGGCCGCTCGCTATCCGGATCTTTCCTCTCACCTCTCGCAAACCATAGCCGAAGCGCTTGCCCGAGATGGAGTCGATGGCTGGAAACACATCGCCAACCTGGCGGCCGGACGACTGCGCAACGACTTCATCAGCGCCTTCGGCAACGAGTACGCGCAACAAGATCCAGAGCAAGCCTGGGCTCTCGCTCAGACTCTCTCCCCCGAGGAACGTGAAAAATTTCTCCGCAACAGCATGTCCAGTTACGCCACCAAGCTTCCCGAGAAAGTCGCGGACTACCTCGTTAATGAACCTGGGCAAATGTATTTGGCCGAAAGATTTCTCTCCGCCTGGTCAAAAACCGATCCAAAATCAGCCTTAAGCTGGGCCGCCCAGAACGTGAAGGGCAACCTGCTGGCGGAAAAGACGGGTGTTATACTGGCCGCTCTTCTCGAAAAATCTCCACCGGACGCACTGAAGGCATGGGCCACCCTGCCCGCCGGACTCCAGGCTAAATCCCTGCCTGACCTGGCGAAAAAATGGGGAGCCCTCGATCCCCGGAAAGCGCTCGCCTGGACCGCCGGCCTGTCACCGTCCGAGCAGCATCGCGCCCTCGAAAAAATCTTCGGCGGCTGGAGCGAACGAGATCCAAGCGCCGCCGCCGAGGCCATCCTCGCTCAACCGGTCGCGAAAATGGATTCCACCGTGGAGACCATTGCTGCCAATCTGACCAAGAAGAGCGTCTCCGAAGCGGAAGCGTGGACGGCGCGCCTGCCCGCTCCGCAAGCCGCCGCCGCCGAAAAGCTCGACTTAATGAAACGGGGCGATTTGCGGGATCGCAGCGTGGTGGGTTTCGTGTGGGCCACCGGCAGGCACGACCCCGACGGCGCCGCCGCCTGGGCCGGTTCCATCGACAGTCCAGAGCAACGCAAACGCGCCTTCCGAAACCTCGCCTACAACTGGCGCGACCTGAACCGCACCGCTGCCCGTGCCTTCGCCAGCACCATTCCCGAACCCGATCTGAGGAAGGACATCCTCCGCATCGTCAACCAGATAGACTGAGACTGATGCCATCACCCACACTGCTGGTCTTGGGATTGTCCGCCTTGCTGGGGGTCGGCGTTGGCTTTTCCTGGCGGGGCGGTGGTGCCCGGAACGCTGCTCCCCAGGAAGCAACTCAATCGACTAGTCAGGGAGCCGATTCCGCGGGCGGGAAGGCACTGAG
>JBGTNO010000277.1:0-7277 GCA_041743065.1 Chthoniobacterales bacterium | reverse complement strand
GCTGCGGCGGCCCGGTCGTCCGCGGGCACGGGAAGGGAAAGTTCGCTATCGGCCATGGCCGGCGCGGGGAGGCGCTTCTCGGCCGTTTGCTGAAGCGTGGCTTCGAGGCCGCCCAGGTTCGGCGCTTTCTCCGGCTTACGCTGACAGCCGCCGAGCCCAATGAGCGCGAGGGCGAGGATGGGAAGGGGGAAAACGGGGCTCATGCGGGTGGACGACGGGATTTTCGAGTTTTGCAGTGGCATGATCGACCAGGGGACGGCAAACTCTATCCTCTCCGAGTCCCCAGACTTCTCCAGCTATGAATCAGATTTTTTCCAGGGTTTTTCTCGCGGGCCTGCTTGGCTCGCTTTTATTTTCCGGCTCTTCTCTTTTTGGGCAGGACGCGCCGGAGCAGGCGTTTCAGGCCGCGCTCGAGCAACAGAACGCCGGGCAGTTTGCCGAAGCGGCCGAAGCCTACGCGGGCGTGGTCAAAGATTACCCCACTTCGGCGGTGGTCTCCGACGCGCAGTTCCGGCTGGGCTATGTGAATTATCTGCTCGGGAAATACGATGAGGCGCTGGCCAATTTCCGCCAAATTCTCGGTCCGCCCGCTCCCGCCGCGCTGCGGCAGCTTGGGCAGGCCTTGATCCCGCAGGCGCTGGCGGCCAAGGCTTCGGCGTTGAAACCGGATGATGCGCAGCGGAAGACGACCTTCGAGGAAGCCATCAAAGAATTCGACACTTACATCGAAAAATTCCCCCGGGGCGATGATCTCGAGAGCGTGCAGTATGGCCGGGCGCTGGCCCTCTATCAGCTTGCTCGCTACGACGAAGCGGTCACTGGGTTGCGGAGCAATCTCCAGCAATTCGCGCGGAGCGAGTCGATTCTCGATACGCAATATCTGCTGGCGCTGACGCTGGCGACCCAGGGCAACCTGGCCTCGATCGACGCGAAGACGCTGGCTCCGGCGGCGGTGCCCCTTTTCACCGAAGCGGAGAAGCTGCTGCGCGATATCACGCGCAAGGGCACCGACGTGGCGCTGGGCAACGACGCGCAGTTCCAGCTCGGCGAGCTCTATTATAACTGGGCGGCCTTCGCGCCCAAGGAACAGAAACCGCCGCTCTTCGGCCAGGCGATGAGCGCCTATCGCAAGGTCGAGCCGAAGGCCGACATGGTGGCGGCGCAGAAGAAACGGCTGGAGGGCATCCTCGGCCGCATCCGGGCAGCGGGGCAGGCGGGCCAGGTGGACCAGGTCCGCCAGCTCCAGCGGCTGCAGGAACGCGAGCAGGCCAAGCTGGCCTCGATCGAGGGCGGGGCCGATCAGACGGTGACGGCGCAGGTGAAGGTGGGTCAGGCGTTTTTCCAGCTCGGCGATTACGATGCGTCGCGCCTGCTGCTGCATTACATCCAGCCAAAGGTGGAGGCGGCAGAGCAGAAAAAGGCGCTGCTGTATTACGTGGCCATGACCTATGCGATGCAGCAGCAGGTCGATAAGGCGGTGGCGGCCTACGATGCTTTCTACCAGGCGTATCCGCGGGACCCGATGGCGGAGAATCTGCCCCTGCTGATGGGCGCGCTTTTTTTGCAGAAAGACGATTCGGCCACGGCGGCGAAGTATTTCGACCAGGGCACGGAGTTTTACCCGAAGAGCGATTACCTGATCGACACGCTGACGCAGAAGGCTCAGGCCCTCGTCCGGCTCCAAAAATACGACGAGGCGAAGAAAACCTACACGGACGTGCTGAAGACTAGCCCGCGCGAGGAGATCAAGGCGGCGGCGGAGTCCGGCGTGGCCACGATCGATAAAGACATCGGCAAGCTGCCCGAAGCCATCGCGGGTTTCCAAGGCGTGCAGGAGAAATATCCGGAGACGGAATTCGGCAAGCAGGCCGCTTTCTGGGTGGCGCAACTGACCTTCCAATCCGGCGACGCGGCGGGCGCGGTGCCTCTTTTCCAGAGCTTCCTGGATAAAAACGCGCAAAGCGAGCTGGCCTCGTCGGCCCTGTTCGGAATGGCGCAGGCGCAGCTCCAGAGCGGCGATCAGGCCGGGGCGCTGGAGACGTTCGCGCGGGTGGCGGAGAAATATCCGAAAAGCGAGGCGGCTCCCTTCAGCTACTTCCAGCGGGCCACCATATACGGCTCGATGGCGCAGGCGGACAAGATGCTCGGGCTGATGCGGGAGTTCATCGGGAAATATCCGGATGACGCCAACGCGTTCTACGCCTACGACGCGATCGGGCAGAGCCAGATCAACGCGGGCGACCTCCCGGCCGCCATCGCGACCTACCGGGAAATGGTGGACGGGCAGCCCAATAATCCGCAGGCCCCGCAGGCGCTGCTCCGCGTGTCCCAGCTCTGGAAGCAGACGGCGACGAGCCTCGGCCGGTATCTGGCCTTGAACGAAGAACAGCGCGCGACCTGGGAAAAAGGGGTCGCCGAGAGCCGGAAGGCGGGCGAAGAGCTGATCGGGAAGTATCCGGAAAGTCCGCAGGTGGCACAGGCGCTGGAGACGCTGCTGGACGATCAGCGGCTGCTGGCCAGCGCCAGCGAGGCGGCCCCGGCCGATGTGGAGAAATATTTCCGCGACCTGGCGGCGAAGTTCGAAGGCCAGCCCGGCACGCGCAACAAGGTGCTCTTTGCCCTGGCGGGATACCTGTATGAGGCCGACGCGGAGAAGGCGCTGGCGCTGATGAATGAGGCGTTCGATCCGGCGCTGGTTTACGCGCCCGCGGATATCGATCTCTATGGCGCGGCGCTGATCGAGCGAAAAGATTTCGCCAAGGCGAACGAGGTCTATCTGAAGCTGGCGAAGGATTATCCGAATCCGCCAGGGGCCGATCCGCGGCAGGCGCCGCCGCTGGTAATGGGGGCGCAGTCGATCGCGCTCTACGGCCAGGGCAAGGTGCTCCAGGAGCAGGGCAAAACGGCGGCGGCGGCCAAACTGTTCGACCGCCTGAAAGCGCTCTATCCGTGGTCGCCGAAGATCCTCGAGGCCAGCTACGGCATCGCGCAGGGACTTTCTGAGGAGAAGAAATACGACGAGGCGCTGCCGATCCTCGGGCAGATCATTCGGGCGACGACCGCGACGGCGGAACTGCGGGCGAATGCGATGCTAATGACCGGCAGGATTTTCGAAGCGAAGGGCAACGTCGAAGTCGCGATCGATAATTACGCCAAGATCGCCACGTTCTATCAAGGCGTGCCGGTGGCCGCCTCCGAAGGGCTTTGGAACGCGGCGAAGCTGATCCTGGAAAAGCAGCTTCCGGCGTTGAAAGATGAGAACAAGCAGCAGGGCCAGCGCGCCAAAGCCAAACGGTATCTCGAGACCTTGATCCAGAATTTTCCCAACTCGCCCCACGCCGCCGAGGCCAAATCGAAGCTGGGTTCGCTCGGCGGCCAATGAGGCGGGGCGAGCGCGCCGCGCTGATCACGGCGCGGCTGCGGGAAGTCTATCCCGACGCGCATTGCGAGCTGGATTATCGGAATCCGCTCCAGTTGCTGGTGGCGACCATTCTCTCGGCGCAGTGCACGGATAAGCGGGTCAATCTGGTCACGCCGGAACTGTTTCGCCGACAGCCGAATGCGCCCGCTTTCGCGGCGGTGTCGCAGGCAGCCCTGGAGGAGCAGATTCGCTCGACCGGGTTTTTCCGGAGCAAGGCGAAGTCGATCCGATCGGCGGCGCGGGATCTGGTGGAAAAACACGGAGGCGAAGTGCCTCGCACGCTGCCGGAACTGGTGGCCCTGGCGGGGGTGGGACGAAAGACGGCCAACGTGGTGCTGGGGAACGCGTTTGGGATCGATGAAGGGGTGGTGGTGGACACGCATGTGGGGCGGCTGTCCCGGCGGTTTCGACTGACGCGACACACCGACGCGGTCAAGGTGGAGCAGGATCTGATGAGGCTGGTGCCGCGCGGAGACTGGACGCGATTCCCGCACTGGCTGATCTGGCATGGGCGGCGGCGCTGCCGGGCCTTGCGGCCGGATTGCGCGGGCTGCGAGTTGCGAGATTTGTGTCCGAGCGCGTTCCGAGCTGGCCGAGGCGGCGCTGTCGCATAGAGCATTCTGAGGAGCGACGCTGCGCTCGCGGATGCCGGCTATTCGGAAACGGGCGGCGGCGCCAGGGGGTTCTCGGCGATGATCCACTCGCGCACGGGTTCGCCGCCGACAAGGTGCTGCTGGAGGATGCGCTCGAAGCGATTCGGCGTGACTTCGCCGTACCAAATACCGTCGGGATAGACGACCAGGATGGGTCCGCCGGCGCAGATGCGGAAGCAGCCCGCCTTGGTGCGCATGACTTCGATGCCGCACTTGACGGTCCGTTTCTTCACGTATTCCCAGCTCAGCTCGCCGACCTTGGGTTTGCAGCAGTCGGGGCCGACGCAGAGAAAAAGGTGTTTCTGGGCCGCGGGGACGCCGGCCTTCCGGAGTCCTTTTTCCAGGCTGCCCATTTACCTGGCCTTGGCGGCGCGGGCGGCTTTCAACTCAAGCTTCCGGTAAAGCGTGGCCATGCTGATGCCGAGCGTCTTGGCCGCCTGCTCGCGGGAAGCCCCGCAAAAGTTAATTGTCTCTTCGATGTAACGCCGCTCCTGATCCTTGATATACTCGTCCAGTTTCTGGCCGACCGGCAGGTCGCTGTCTCCGGCCCCGCTTGGTTCGTCCGCATGGCGGATGACCTGCGGCGGCAGGTCGCGCGTGTGGATCACGCCGTCGTCGCAGAGGGCGCAGGCGCGTTCGATGGCGTTCTCGAGTTCGCGCACGTTGCCGGGCCAGCGGTATTTGCCGAGCATCTTGACCGCGTCCTCGTGGATCTTCCGCGGCTCGGCGCCGGTGTGGGAGGCATTCTTGTGCAGGAAATGATTGACCAGCAGCGGAATGTCCTCCAGCCGCTCGCGCAGGGCGGGCATCTCGATCGGAATCACGGCCAGCCGGTAATACAAATCCTCGCGGAAATCGCCGCTCTTGATCTTGTCCACCAGCGTCTCATTGGTGGCGGCGAGCACGCGCACGTTGATCGAAATGTTCTTGGTCTCGCCCACCCGGCGGAGCTGGCGCTCCTGGAGCACGCGCAGCAGTTTGGTCTGTAGCGGCTGGGCCATGGAGTTGACCTCGTCGAGAAAGATGGTGCCTTCCTCGGCTTCTTCGAACAGGCCGGCCTTGTCCGCCACCGCGCCGGTGAAGGCGCCCTTCTTATGACCGAACAGCTCGGATTCGAGCAGGTTCTCGGGAAGGGCGGAGCAGTTAATGGCGACAAAAGGCTGGTGCTGCCGGGCGCTGTTGAAATGCAGCGCGCGAGCCACCAGCTCCTTGCCGGTGCCGCTTTCGCCCTGGATCAGGATGGTGCTGTCCGTATCGGCGACCTTGGCGATCAGATTATAGACCTCCTGCATGGTGAGGCTGGTGCCGATGATATTCTCAAAGCGATACCGCTCCTTGAGTTCCTTTTTCAGGAAAACGTTCTCCCGCACCGCCGACTGGAAGGTCAGCGCCCGCTGGATCACGAGTTGCAACTCGTCCACCTTGAACGGCTTCACCACGTAGTCGTGGGCTCCGAGTTTCATCGCCTCGATGGCCGTTTCCACCGTTTTGTAAGCGGTGATCATGACGAACGGCGTCTCTGGCACGATCGCCTTGGCTTCTTTCAAAACCTCGAAGCCGCTCATTTTATCCATCCGCATATCGCTGACGATGAGTTGCGGATTGATGGAGCCGAGCTGCTCCAGCGCCTTGAATCCCGAGTTGAACGGATGGGGCTCGTGACCGAGTCCCCGACAAATTTCCGAGATGACTTCGATCATCTGGAGATCGTCGTCGATGATTACAATACGAGCCATAAGGGGCTGAGCTTACGAACAGCCCCGCCATTTTGGAACCACAAACCTCTCAAATCTGCGAAAATCTTTTCGCGCCACGGGAAAGCGTCGCTGCGCTTTCAAGGAGCGCGGACCTCCTGTCCGCTGCGCCGATCTGAATGGATGTTGGAAGCGGACGGGACGTCCGCGCTCCTTGTCCCTTGGGGAGGAGGCCGACCGTCTCGTCGAGCTGATCGCGAATGGGCAGCTCCGGCAGGTGGCCGAGGCCATATTCGAGCAGGCGGGCACTTTGTTTCCAGAGCGTGGAGCGGCTGCTGGCCTTCAGCACCACGGCGATCACTTCGCGATGATCCCGCAGGGCGGCGCTGACGAGGGTATGCTTGGAGGCGTTGGTCCAGCCGGTCTTGAGACCGGTGCAGCCTTCGAATCGGCCGAGCAGCCGGTTGCCATTCGTCAGCATCTTTTTTTCCCCGGTGGCGCTGACCCATTCATAGGTCTTGGTGGAGACGATCTCGCGGAAGAGCGGCTGCATCATGGCGGCGCGGGCGATCACCGCCATATCGTGCGCGGTGGTGTAGTGGGCTTCGTTGGGCAGGCCGTTTGGATTGACGAAATGACTGCCGGTCGCGCCCAGCTCGCGGGCGCGGGCGGTCATGCGCTCTCCGAAAGCGGCGACGCTCCCGGCGTTGTCGCGGGCCAGCGCTTCGGCCACGTCGTTGGCGCTTTTCAGGAGCAGGCCGAAGAGCATCTGCTTCCGCTCGTAGGTCTCGCCGGTCTTTATATAGAGCTTGCTTGGCTCGGCCTTCGTTTCCGGCTCCTCGATGGTCATGTGAGCTTCCAGGCCGCCGGTCTCGATCACGATGAGAGCGGTCAGGATCTTGGTAATGCTGGCCGGGTAGAGCCGCTCGTTCGCATTTTTCTGGAAGATGGGTTCACCGGTCAGCGCGTCGATCACGCACACGCCCTCGGCCTCGATCCGGCCCTCGCCATCGCCTAGCTCCGTACTGGCCGCCTGAAGGGGGGCCGACGGCGAACCCAGACAGGTCAGCGCGAAAATCAATCCGCCGCGGAGAAGGAGTGTTCTAATCATGGAGAATCTGTCCGTTTACCATCATCCACCGAGTGGGTTCTTCGTGGGTGACGACGGCATCATACGCTGCGGAAGCGCTCCCGGTAAAGGGCAGCGCAATCAGGTCGGCCCAAGCTCCCGGCATCACGCAGCCGAGCTGGTCCTCCAGATGAAGCGCGGCGGCCGGATGCACCGTCACCGTTTTCACCACCTCTTCAGCCGTCACCCCATCCTGCGTGTCGCGGAACTGCCGCATCTCGGCGAACAGATCCAGCGAATCGCAACTGGCCAGGCTGTCCGTTCCCAGGCTGACCGTCGCCCCCGCCTCGAGCAGCCGCCGGTAAGGGAAGGGCGCATGCCCAAAGTAGGCGTGGCTGCGCGGGCAGTGCGCGACCTGGGCGCGACCGCGCCAGGGCGGC
>JBGTNO010000276.1:0-4036 GCA_041743065.1 Chthoniobacterales bacterium | reverse complement strand
GATCCTGGTGGATGTGAAGGGCCGGGCCCTGAGCTATCGGCGGACGATCCGCCCCCAGCGGCTGCATACGCGTCTGGTGCATCTGAACACGCTGAGCTGCGCGACGTTCTTCCGGCGGTCGGTCGTCGAGCGCGGACTGATTTTCGAACCGCGCTGGAAGGCCATCGGGGATGCGGTGTGGGTGGACCGCCTGCTTTCCGCGGGGGTGCGCACGGCGACCCTGGCGGAACCGCTGGCGGTGTTCACCATGACGGGCGAGAACCTCAGTGAGGCGCATCGCGGGCCGGGGAAGGAGCACGACCAGTGGGCGGCGGAGGCGGGCTTTCCGCCGCGCTGGATGATCAAACCGGTGATCCTGCATCATCGGCTGCGGAAGTGGCTCGCCGGGGCCTATTGGAGGCGGAATCTGGAATATCACATTTACACGCGGAGCAGCCCGGACCGGCGTGTCGCTTTCCGGGAATCGTCGGTCGGGGCGGGTTGGCCACGGCAAAGGAACTCATGAATGCCGGACCGAGAACGACAAGATCGGCGCGTCTTTTGCAGATATTCCTCCAGTATCTGGAGGCAATGGCGGCAAGGTGCCCGGGCGTGAGCAGCAATCGGAATCCCGACGAGATTGTGGAAGGGTCTCGTAAAATTGCAGGAAGCCCGGCTCCCTGCCCATCCCCATGAAAGTCTTCATCACCGGCGGATCTGGTTTTATCGGTCGCAACCTTATCGAGGCGATCACTAAGCAAGGTTGGACATTCTATAACTACGATCAAGCAGAGCCAGGGATCGGCTTCGAGCGCTGGATCCGGGGTGACATTCGCGATCACGAAGCACTTGCAGGAGCGGTGGCGGAGTGCGCACCAGACGCGGTGATTCATCTGGCAGCCCGCACCGATTGCGACGAAGGCACGACGGTTGAGGAGGGCTATCGGCCCAATACAGAGGGGACTGCGAACCTGCTGTCAGCCGTTGGAGCGGTTCCTTCGGTGAGGCGGCTCATTGTTGTTTCGAGTCAGTTCGTCTGCGGGCCAGGGAGACTCCCGGAGGGCGACGAGGACTATTTCCCGGTGACGGTTTATGGTGAGAGCAAGGTCATCACAGAAAAACTGACAAGGGATGCGCAACTCCACTGCTGTTGGACCCTTGTGCGCCCGACTAATGTCTGGGGACCGCACCACGCGCGCTACGCGAGGGAATTCTGGAAGATCGCAGCGAAGGGGCTGTATCTTCACCCGGGCGTCCCCACCCCGACTCGCTGCTATGCGTATGTCGGAAACGTCGTGTGGCAAATGTGTCGAATCCTGGAAAGTTCGCCGGATGTGGTAGGCGGAAGGACCTTCTATTTAGGGGACCGACCGATCGATATCGTGAAATGGATCCAGGGTTTCCATAGTGCTTTGTCCCCCCGAGAGTGGATGATCACGATTCCCTACCCTTTGATCAAGGCGGTTGCGGTCGCGGGCGACCTCATATCCAGGATAACCGGCAAGCCATTTTATCTTACGTCGTCGCGATTGCGCAGCATGACGACGGAATATCCCGCGCCGATGGAGGAAACGTTCCGCGTGCTTGGGGAGCCACCCTATTCGCTAGACGAAGGAATCCGGATCTCCAGCGAGTGGTATCGGGAGCAGGCCCGAACATGATCGGCACCGATAGACGCCTGCGTGTCGTGATCGCCGGACAGACTCCGCCTCCGATTGGCGGACAGAATATCGCGATCGCCCGAACGCTGGAAGCGCTCGGGACAAGCCCGCACCTGCGGTGCGAGCATCTGGATTTCCGGTTTACTCCTTCCTGGAATGAGGCGCGCCAAGGCGGGCTGCGAAAGATTCTGGAAATGGGGCGCGTTTACAGGCGATTGGCGCGGCTGCGGCTGGCCGGGAGAATCGACCATATCGTCATTCCAGCGGGCGGGCCGCATCTGGCGCCCATCCTGAGGGACATCCTTCTCCTTCCAGTCGCGCGGCTGTTTTGCCGCACGGTCACGCTGCACTTCCATGCGGCGGGGCTGGCCCGCCAGTGGGCATTGCTCCCGGCCTCTGCGAGAACTGGACTGCGGCTTGCTTCGAGGCTTGTCTCGGGAGCACTGGTGCTGACCGAGTATGGTCGCGCCGATGCTGACGTTCTCGGCATCAGGCGGGTGACCGTGTTAGCCAACGGGCTGGCTGATTGTGACAAGCAATTCCTGAAGAGCCGCCCGGAAGTCGCCACCTTCCGTGATCCCATTATTTTCCACGCCGGTCATTTATGCCCAGACAAGGGAACCCTCGCCTTGATCGAAGCTTGCGGGGTGCTGCACAGCGAGGGGCGCCGCTTCCGCCTCCGGCTCGCTGGCGAATGTCTGTCCCCTCTGACTCGGGACGAGCTTTGCAGATGGATTGGAGCGTGCGGAATGGACGCGCATACGGAAATGCTCGATCTTCTTTCCGGTGATGCGCTTCTCCAAGCATACGCCGACGCCGATCTTTTTGCGTTCCCTACGGTTGCGCCTTACGAATCCTTTGGTCTCGTGATGGTAGAGGCGATGCGCGCCGGGCTTCCGGTTCTCGCCACGGACTGGCGCGCAAATGCCGAAGTTCTCGGGTTCCCGCCAGGCGGTGTGCTTTGCCCGACGGAGGGAATTCTCTCGGACAATCTGGCGAGGGGGCTGCGAACGGCACTCGATTATCGGAGCAGCTGGCCGAATTGGGGAGAGCGGAACCGGGCTCGCTTTCTCGAGCGATACAGAATGGAACACTATCGGCAGCATTTGGAGGCCTACCTCCTATCGCGGGGAAAGACGAAATGACGGGAAAAATCGCCGGAGTTTTCACAACCTTCAATCGCTGTGAAACATGCTTGGAATGTGTTCGCAGGTTACTCGCGCAGGAGCGGAGCGTCGATCTCATCGTGGTGGTCGATAACGGCTCCACAGACGGCACGGTTGAAGCCGTCCATGCTGCATTCCCCAACGAAGAGCGCCTCCGTATGGTTTCCCTGAAGGGTAACCCGGGCAATCCGGCAGGAATTGCTGCAGGGATGGGTGTCGCCCTCGAAGCAGGTGCCGAAGCGGTGTGGATACTGGACGACGATTCGTGGCCGCAGGCGGAGGCCCTCCGGCATCTGCTCCGCGTGGAGACCGACGAGCACACCGTCGCGGGAAGTCTGGTGCTGGATCCCGCTACGGGCGAACTGGCGTGGCCCTACGGCCTGGTGCAGCCGGGGGCGCGGGGCATCGCGCGGCAGCGGAAGGACCTCCCGGACGCCTCTGCTTTTGCGACGCGTGGAATCTGGCTGGGAGCTCTCGTGCCCCGGCAGGTGATCGAGGCGGTGGGCCTGCCGGACGAGCGGCTCTTTCTGCGCGGGGAGGACGAGGAATATCCGGCGCGGATCGCGCGACGCGGCTACCGCTTTGTCTGCGTGCGGGATTCTATCCTGGAACATCCGACGCCGGAGAACCTGCGGTGCCTCCGGATGTTCGGGCGGAATTTTTTCTACCAGCAGGGTCTGCCGTTGTGGAAGGGCTACTACATGATTCGCAATCAGGCCTATGTGCGGAGGAAATACGGGCATGGGATTCCGGGGGGCATGCTCACTGCGGTGGGCGGGATCGTTCTGGCGCTCGGCTTCGCCGTGGGGACGGACGACCGGAAAGCGGCGCGCTGCCTGACTTACCTCAAAGCCGGCTGGCACGGGCTGACGGGGCGGCTGGGGAAACGGGTCCCGCCACCCGGCGACGCGGATAACGGAATCAGGTAGAAGGACACGCGCAAACTTTTGGAACGGCGGCACCCCGGGGTGCCGCCGTTTTTGCGTTCTGACTCCGGGCTGGGCGCAGGACCTCATACCTGCTCTTCGAGATTGCCCGAGCATTGTCTGGAAGCCAATGCCACACTTGCAGAGGCGGGCTTTCGTAGCCTCGGCTTCCACAGCCTGTCGGACTTTAATTAGCATTGATAGTCAATGGTGTATGGTTCACGCTGCGTCATGGCCCGCAAACTCGTGGTGATTGATCGTCAAACTCCGATGCTCCTGCCTCCTTCGCTGCAGGAATGGCTGC
>JBGTNO010000275.1:0-3144 GCA_041743065.1 Chthoniobacterales bacterium | reverse complement strand
ATCGCGCCCTGGCCGGCATCGTGCTGGTGGCGGTGATCGCGGCGGTGATCGAGCGGTCAATGCTGGGCGCGAACGCCATGTTCACCATTCCGCCGCACTCGGAATTTCGACACGCGGATCTGCTCTGGGCTCTGGTGCTGGGCTTGCTGGCGGGGGCGTTGTCCCACTGCTGGGTCGAGGGATTGCTGCGGCTGCGGCAGGCTTCAAAGACGGTGCCGGCACGCTGGCAATGGCTTTCGCCGGGCTTCGGTGGATTGGCGACCGGGGTGCTGGGGGCCGCCATTTTCGCCGGCACCGGGCATCTCGGGGTGTTCGGAATTGGCTACCGCGATCTCACGGCGGCACTGGCCGGGCAACTGGCGATGGGCCTGATGGCGCTGCTCTTCCTCGGGAAGTTTGCGGCCACCATTTTCTCCTACTCCAGCGGCGGCTGCGGGGGAATTTTCGCGCCCACTCTTTTCATGGGAGCGATGCTGGGCGGCGCGCTGGGGCTGAATGCGGAGCGCGTCTTCAGCTTTTCGACCGATCTGGTGGGCCCGCTCGCGCTGGTCGGGATGGGCGCCATGTTTGCCGGGGTGATTCGCGCGCCGGTCACCTCCATTCTGATCATTTTCGAACTCACGGGCGATTACTCGCTCATCCTCCCGATCATGCTGGCCAACCTGGTTTCCTACGGCGTGGCGAGCAAGCTGCGCGAGATCCCGGCGTATGAGGCGCTACTGCTCCAGGACGGGATCAACCTGCGCAAGTTCCCCATCCTGAGTTCGGGCCGGGCCTGGCAGAACCTGCCCATCAAGTCGATCACCACGCATGATGTCGTCACCATGCGGTCGGATGATTCCATCGAGGAGGCTCTCGGGAAGATCAAACATAAGAGCTATAAAACTTATCCGGTGCTGAGTTCCGACGGCAAACTAATGGGAATGGTGCACCGCAAGTTTCTGGAAGCCGCGCCGGATCACACCATTCGCGTCGATCAGCGGCTTCCTCATCGAATGCCGGCAGCCTGTTTCCACGATCAGACGATCCGCGAAGTGGCGCAGCAGTTCGTCAGCCAGGAATGGCTCACCCTCCCGGTGGTCAGCCGCATCGACCAAGAGCGTCTGCTCGGCGTGGTGACGCTGCACGACATCACGCGGCAGCAGTTTCTGCAGGAGACGGAACATTAGCCGGCCGGCCTTGGCGGCTGCGCCACTTTCCGCTCCTTTAGGCTCCGCTATGATCGGCTGATGAACGCCGTCGCAGGGTTATTCGCTTGACCCGCGAATCGTCATTCGAACTCTGCGTCTCGATCTCCGGATCGTCTTTAAACGCCTTATGCACAATGCGCCGGTCGTAGGAATTCATCGGGTCGAGGTGATAAGGCCGACCGGTTTTACGAACGAGATCGGCCAACTCGCGGATGCGAACGAGCATGCCGTCCTCCCGCATCTGACGGTAGTGCTCCACATCCACCTGCACGCGCGGCGCGTCGGGATGTTTTTCCAGGAGGAGACGGTTGAGTAAATACTGGAGATCTTCCAGCGTCTCGCCGCGGGGGCCGATCAGCTTGTCGGATTCGGCCTGATAGACCTGCAGCGCGATGCCCCCCCCGGTCTCGGCCGCCTTGATCTCGGAGATAAAGCCCAGATATCCCAGCATGGTGTCGAGGAGTTCACGGGCTTCGTCTTTCATCGTCGTTTCTTTTTGGGGTTATCGTTGCCGCCCACCTTGATCAGAGCCGGAATCTGCTGATTGCGTGTGAGATATAACTGCACCACCGAAAACAGATTCTGCACCGTCCAATACAGCGCGAGCGCGGCCGCATAGTTATAACAAAAGACCACGAAGATCAACGGCACAAACATGAAGACCCGCTGCTGGACCGCGTCTCCCGACTTCGGCGTGAGCTGCATCTGCCAGAGCATCGTCACCGCCATGATGAGCGGCAGCACATTGACGGGGAAACCGGCCAGGTGCGCGACCGTATCCGGCTGGGAAAGATCGCTGATCCAGAGGAACGTGCTGTTCCGCAGCTCCGGCGCGACCCCCAGCATCCGGTAAAATCCGAAGAAAATCGGAATCTGCACTAGCATGGGAAGACATCCGCTGAACGGATTCACGCCATAGTCTTTGTAGAGCTTCATCAGCTCCGAGTTCATCTTCGTCGGATCGTCCTTAAATTTCTCGCGCAGCTCCGTCATCTTCGGCTGGAGCGCCTGCATTTTGCGCATCGAGCGGGTCGAGATGTTCTGGAGCGGCCACATCGCCGATTTGATCATCAGCGTCATCACGATGATGGCGGCCGCGTAATTTCCCAGCAGGTGCTGCAGGAAGTTCATGGTTTTAAGCAGGAAAATGCTGACCAGCTTGAAGAAGCCGAGCTGCATCACCTCCGCCTGCTGCGGGCCGAGCGCCTTCAGACGTTTATATTGCTTGGGGCCCGTGTAGAGTTGGAAGGCCAGTCTCTTCGTCTCGCCCGGCCCGAGCTGAATGTCCCCGAAACCGAGCGCACCCGTGATCGCGAAATGCTGCACCTTCGATCCCTCGATCTGCCGCGGCAGCGGCAAACGGGTGGCCCACACCTCCGTCACTTTCCCCTCGCGCACCGTCGCCATGGTGGTGAAATACTGGTTCTTCACCGCCGCCCAGGTCACTTCGGGGACCTTTTCCTGATACTCATCCCGCGCGGCTCGCGTCTGGATTCCGATGACCGGCAGTTTGCTCTCGTTGAAATAAGTAACGCCGGTATCATGGAGCGATCCATCCCCGTACCAGTCGAACCCGGTGTAAGTCGGCAGGTCGCGCGAATGCACCGGGTAGGCCGAGCCCAGATTAAACCACAGCGGACCCGTCGAAGCCGCGACCGTACCGGGGTTCGAAAGCTCGATCTCCACGTCAAGCGCATACTCCTGCCCGGGATCATCGGGGCTCGCCACGGTTATTTTCTTGGTCACGACCACACCGCTTCCGATGGTTCCTTTCAGTGCGACCGTGCCCGCTTCCGACCCGGCCTGGAACTGATAACCGGTCAGCGGCCATCGGCCCGGCTCGCTCGAGAGAGCGCCGATCGGAGCATCGCCCACCGCGTTCAAGGTCAGCTTTTCGCCATTCTCCGAGAGGTGCTCCTTCAGTACCACCGTGGCGACGCCGCCGCCCGCGTTC
>JBGTNO010000274.1:0-3081 GCA_041743065.1 Chthoniobacterales bacterium | reverse complement strand
TTCCAGAGGCAGCCGCCGGTTTGGGGCAACTGCCACGCGATCCACTGCGCATAGACATCCCCTCGCGGATCGAGGGCGGATGGTTCCCGGTGCCCATTCTCTTCAACAAGAACTTGACTATACAACACATCAGCCTCAGCCGGACCTTCCTGCAACTGGCTTTCTACTTTGGCAGGTTCAAGATAGTCATCCGCATCCAGATACTGGATGTATTCTCCGCGGGAGCGACGCAGAATTTCGTTGCGGGCACGGTTCCCGCCCAGATGAATTTGTGAGACGAGTTCTATCCTGTCTCCGTATGTGAGCAGCTGTTCGAGAGAATCATCGCTGGAACCATCATCGACGACGATGACCTGCACGGCCCGATGGCTTTGCTGGAGTGCGCTTTCGACTGCGCGGCAAATCGACGGCCCGGCATTGTAGCAGGGAATGCCAATCGTAATGAGCGGGACTGACATAAATTTAGCCTGCGGTGGCGGGAGCTGGTTCGGTGAATTGCAGGGTGTCGGAAGCGCCGCTGGGCGGCGCCACGGTTCGATAAACATGCCTGAGAGTCTCCACCTGCTGCTGCCGGGAAAATAATCTCTCGACGTGCCGCCGACCGGCGTGGCGAAGGTCGGAAAAGCGATCGGGTGAGGCAGCTGCTCGCTCGAGAAGACCGGCGAAGGCGCTGACATCTCCCGAGGTCGCGAGGAAGCCGGTGACGTTCTCCTGAACAGTCTCTGGAATGTCGCAGTGCCGGCTGCCGAGGCAGAGGAGGCCCATGGCCATCGCTTCCGTCAGCGCGACCGGCGCGCCGCCTTCCGCATCGCCATCAGGAGCATGCAGGCTCGGCACGAGAAAAATGTCATGCTGGTAGAGAAGAGACTGCACTTCAGCCGGACTCCGAAACCCGGCAAAGCTCACGCGCCCAGCTAGCGCGGGCTGACTAGCCAGAGTGTGGAGTTCGTCGCGAATCGCTTCGCTGGCAGAGTCACCCTCCGTGGCGTCGCCAATGATGGTGACGGCAAGATCAATGCCTTGATCGACGGCTTGAGCACAGGCACGGAGACCGTCTGGAAATCCCTTCTTAGCAACAAACCGCGCCATCATGGCGACACGCAGTTTGGGCTCCGGAGCGGCGGGCCGGAAGTTAAGCCGGGTCAGATCCACGCCAATCCGGCAGACATGAATGCGGGCCGACGGGCAACCAATCCTGGCCAGACGCTCGGCCATGGCGGGTCCTTCTGCGATGAACGCTGCTCCATCCGCGAAAAGAGAATCCAGCGCCCGCTGCCGGTCCGGGGAAACTTTCCAAGCGTCGATGCCGTAAAAGGAGGTGACTAGCGGCACGTTCAGTCCTTTTGCCAAAGGCAGAAGATCGCAGCCGGTCATTCCGAAGTGCGCATGGATAATCGCCGGGCGCCAGCGGCGGACTGCCGCGCCCGCAATGAAACCGCGCGCTCCGAGACGGAAGGCTAGCGAATTGACGAGCCGGGGAAGACCGGAACCCTGATGCCAGGGTGGCGGATCGAAGATGAAGTCAGCGTCCGGCGCGGGAAACTGCTCAGGATTAACACGAGCGTCGCAAAGGATACCCGGCTGCACGTCTGGCACATCCATGATCTGCGGGTAAATCCAGTTTTCCGAAATTCGGAGAAACGGGCGGACGGAATGCAGCACTTTCATGCGGTCAGAACCTCCCGGACAGCGGCGATGACATCAGCGACATCAGTGTCGTCCAGAGCAGCGGAAAGCGGCAGTGAGACCGTCGAGCGACCGACGGCTAAAGCGTGGGGGTAAGCGGAATTGCTCCAGCCGAAACGCTCCTGGTAAACAGTGAAGGAGGGGATGCTGCGGTAATGAACGCCGGTCCCGATATTGATGGCGTGCAGCCGGTGCATGAAATCATCCCGCTCAAGGCCGCACCGGTCCGCATCCACCGCTAAAGTATAAAGGTGCAGAGCGTGCGTCGATCTTTCATCGAAAGGGGCGGGCCGCCCGACGGGCAGATCGGCGAAGGCTTCATTATAGCGTTCCCAGATCTCGGCGCGGCGTTTTGTCATCTCGGTGAGGCGGTCGAGTTGACGAAGTCCGATGCCGGCCTGGAGATCCATCATGTTATACTTAAAGCCTACCTCGACGACATCATAGTGCCGGAAACCCGCGTCGGAGAACCGTTTCCAGGCGTCCTTGGACAGTCCGTGCAGGGCGAGGTTCTTAATGCGCGCGGCGAGGTGATCGTCATTGGTCAGGACCATGCCACCTTCGCCCGTGACGATATTTTTCGTGGAATAAAAACTAAGCACACCACAGCGTCCGAAAGTGCCCGCGGGAACCCCGCGCCATTCCGTCTCGAAGGCGTGGGCGCAATCCTCGATGATGTCGAGACCGTGCTCACCCGCCAGTTTGGTGAGAGCATCCATGTCGCAGGACCGGCCGGCGAAATGCACCGGTATGATCGCGCGGGTCCGCGGAGTGATTGCACGACGGACGGACTCAGGATCGAGGCACTGCGTCGTCGGATCGATATCGGCGAGCATGGGTGTAGCTCCCGCATGGATGATCGAATTGACGGTGGCGCAGAAAGTCATGGCCGTGGTGATGACTTCATCGCCGGGGCCGATACCGAGCGCGACACAGCTCAAGTGCAGTCCGGCGGTGCAGGAACCCACCGCGAGCGCGTGTTTCACGCCTTTCGCTTCCGCCACGCGCCGTTCGAATTCAGCTACTTTAGGTCCGGTGCCGAGCCAGCGGGACTTGAGGCTGTCCACGACTTCGGCGATCTCCTCATCGCCGATAAGGGGCTGGCCGAAGACTAGATAAGAATCTCTCATACGGCGACAGGTTCGGGGGCGGCCACGGGGCGGACCCGGTAACTGATGGGTAGATAGACACAGCCCCAGCGATGATCGAGATCGCGGGTGCCGTAGAGCGGGCTCTGGGCAATCTCGAAGTTAATGCCTTCCTCAATCCAGGTATAGAGATGGCCCTGCGGATTCTGAATATGAAAGGTCATGCGGTAGAGAGCGGGCAGGTAGCTAACCGGGCCGAGCTGGATCGCGATTTCGTGTTCGCCGGGCGACAGCGGCGGCATTTCCA
>JBGTNO010000273.1:0-3282 GCA_041743065.1 Chthoniobacterales bacterium | reverse complement strand
GACGGCTCGACCAGCGATCCGCCCGCTTCGAGTGAGCCTGCCGCCGGGGATTCCTCCGAGTCCGGCACCTGAGCCATGCCGGAAGTCGCCACCCGCCTCAAACCCGAGGTCAGCACGACGCTGCCTTGGAAAGTGGTGGTCCACAACGATCCGATCAATCTTATGACCTACGTCAGCCGGACGTTTCAGAAAGTCTTCGGATTTTCGCGGGAAAAAGCGCGGCGGCACACGCTCGAAGTGCATCAGTCGGGGCGTTCCATCGTTTGGACCGGTGAGCGGGAGAAGGCCGAACATTACGTGCACCTCCTGCACCAGCATCTGCTCCTCACCACCCTCGAAGCCTCCGACTAGCCGTGCGTCTCTTCGCGACAGACGAAGGCGGACTGCGGATCGATCGCATCGACCATGGCTGCATGAGCCTGCTCCGGGAAACGCCGCGCGCTGGCGATCCGCGCGGAGACAGCCGCGCCTTCGACCGGCTCTATCCCCGCCCGATGGAGGATTCGGAAGACGATTTAAACGACGACTGGACCGATCTGATCCAGCCCGATCTGCAACATCTCTTCGAATCGAATAATCAGACGATGCAGCGCGATCTCGACACGGCGGAGCAGAACGAGAAAGGCTGGGCCGTGGAGATCTCGGCCAGCCATTTCGACGCCTGGATCAGCGCGCTCAACCAAGCCCGGATTGTGCTGGCCTCCCGCTTCCGGATCGGGGAGGAGGAGATGACCAGCGAACTCCCGTTTCAGCCCTCGAATCCCCGGGACTTTGCCCGTCTGCGGATGCATCTTTACGAAGCGGTGCTCGGCGGTCTCATTCACCTCCAGATGGGGGATTTAGAAGCGGAATAACTGGCAGCGGGCCATCGATCACCTCGATCGCCGCCCCCACGCCCACGATCGAGTAAAGCGCGATCACGTCCCGGGATTTCATGCGGATGCAGCCAAAGCTGGCGGGTCGCCCGATGGTGCGCTCCTCGGCGGTGCCGTGGATGTAAATGTAACGGCCGTAGGCGTTCCGATTGCGGGCTTCCGTGCCTTGCAACCACAAGATCCGGCTCACGATCGGGTCCCGCCCCGGCGCGTCCGGCGCGAGAACTTCTCCCGTGCGTCGCCGGCTCTTAAAGACGGCGCCCGCGGGGGCTCCGCCGCCGATTTTCGCCGCCACCTTCATCCGGCCCAGCGGCGTGCCCTTGCTCCCGGGCCGGTCGCTCAGCGCAAACTTCGAAGTGGAAACCGGGAAAACGCCGACCGCGCGGCCCTCGTCGAGCAGCAGCATCCGCTGCTCCGGCACGCTCACGATCATGCTGTGGCGCTTATCCTGAGTGACGCATCCCGCCAGCAGACCCGCCAGCAACAGAGAAAAAAGAAACCGCATCCGGCGAGGATACCGCATCCGTCCTCACTTTACATGGCTATTCACCGACTCGAGACCCGCCAAATCATCCGCGCCACGCCCCGGCAGTGTTGGGCCTTCTTTTCCGATCCGCGGAATCTGGCGGAGATCACGCCGGCTTCGCTCGACTTTCAGGTGATGACCCCGGATTTGCCCCCGGACATTCATCCCGGCCTGATGATCGAATATCGCGTGCGCCCGCTGGCGGGAATCCCGATGACCTGGCTGACCGAGATCACGCGGGTGGAGGAGGGGCGCTGTTTCATCGATGAGCAGCGCGTCGGGCCCTATCGGATTTGGCATCACGAGCACTGGTTTCGCGAGCTGGGCGAAGGGCGCATGGAGATCCGCGATCGGCTGCATTACGTGCTGCCCTTTCAATGGGCCGATTTTGCGTTTCATGCCTGGCTGGTCCGGCCGCAGCTCGCCAAAATATTCGCCTATCGTAAACGCGCGGTCGCCGCGAAGTTTGGCCCTTGAGCGGATTCTGGCTCGAAAAGTGGGCGGCATCAGGTAAACTATCGCCGTGCGCATTTTCCCTCTCACCGCTCTCTTTTTCGCCCTCGCGGCCATTTCCCAGCTTCCGGGGGCGGAACCTCCGCCCGCGGGCATGGCCTGGATTCCCGGAGGCGAGTTCAGCATGGGGCTGGTCGCGCCGGGGATGGAGAATGCGCAGCCGGTTCATCGCGTGAAAGTCGATGGCTTCTGGATCGACCAGACGGAGGTGACCAACGCCGCCTTTGCCGAATTCGTCAAGGAAAGCGGCTACGTGACCACGGCCGAGAGGAAGGTAAGCGCGGAGGAATTTCCGGAGCTGACCGAGGAGCAGCGGCAGCCTGGTTCCATTGTTTTCACCCCGCCGGAGGGTCCGGTTCCGCTGACTGATGTCCGCCAATGGTGGGCCTGGAAAACCGGCGCGGACTGGTGCCATCCGGAAGGTCCGGAGAGCACTATCGAGGGGAAAGATAACTACCCGGTCGTCCAGGTGACGTGGGACGACGCGCAGGCCTACGCCAAGTGGGCCGGGAAACGCCTGCCGACCGAGGCCGAATGGGAATACGCCGCGCGTGGCGGCCTGGAGGGCAAACCCTATGTATGGGGCGACGACTTCATGCCCGATGGCAAGATGATGGCGAACATCTTCCAAGGAACGTTTCCCTCCGAAAATACTGCCGCCGACGGCTATCCCGCCACTTCACCGGTCAAATCGTTTCCCGCAAACGGCTACGGCCTCTACGACATGGCGGGCAATGTGTGGGAGTGGACTCACGACTGGTATCGACCGGACACCTACGAGGGTCTGGATAAAGAGGTCACCGTAAATCCGCGGGGGCCGGAGAGCTCCTTCGATCCTCGCGAGCCGGGCGTCGCCAAGCGCGTGCACAAAGGCGGCTCCTTCCTCTGCACCGATCAATACTGCTCGCGCTACATGCCGGGTGGTCGAGGCAGCGGCGAACTGAACAGCAGCACCGATCACCTGGGTTTCCGCCTGGTCAAAGACGCCCCCGCTCCGTCGTCCTCTCCCGAGTAACACCCGGGTTAGAGTCTCATCATCAAGGTTCTTCCCAAAGATGGCGGCTAGACTGATTCCGCCCGTAGCGCAAGCTTCCAGCCAGTTGTGTTCGGCATCATTTCTGCGTGCCCGGAAGGGCTCTAAAAAGTGCATTTTTAGACTTGTACTATGGTAATTATAAGATTTGGATGGTTTTATGCCAGACCTTCCCGTTCTCGATGTCAGCCAATTGCGCCAGTGGCGGCTGGTGCGCGAGTTTAGCGGGCGGGTGGAGGCGCTGGCCCGCAAGCGGGGGGTGGCGGCCAGCTGGTCGGACCCTCGGCGGCATCTGCTTCACGGGCAGTACTTGAGTCTGTTTCTTTTCGGCCTGG
>JBGTNO010000272.1:0-4254 GCA_041743065.1 Chthoniobacterales bacterium | reverse complement strand
GGCAGCACGTGCTCGCCGGCGATGGCGAGCGGGCTGCGGCTGGTGGCGATGAGGTGCAGCCGGGGCGCCTGGCGCAGCAGATCCTGGCAGAGGCGGGCGCACTCCCCGAGCAGATGCTCACAGTTATCGATGACCAGCAGCACCGAGCGGCTGCGCAGAAACTCGGTGAGCGTGCGCGGCGGGGGTTGATCGGGCTGACCGCGCAGGCCGATGGCGCTGACCACCGTTTCGGCGAGCAAATCGGGATCGCTGAGGGTGGCCAGCTCGATCAGCCACACGCCATCCGGAAACGAGCCCAGCAACGCATGGGCCGCCTCGATGGCCAGCCGGGTTTTTCCAGTGCCGCCGGGACCGGTGAGGGTGACGACCTGGTGGAGCCGGGACAAATCGCGCAGCCGGTCGAGTTCCCGCTCGCGCCCGATGAACGTGGACGCCTGGTTCGGGAGATTATGCGGCGTGGCCTCGAGCGCTCGCAGCGGCGGGAACTCCGAGGGCAGGCCAGCGAAGATGGCCTGGAAAATTTCGATCAGTTCGTCCAGATTCCGCAATCGGGCGGCTCCCAGTTTTCTCAGTTCCACTCCATCGGGCAAACGGTCTGAAATCAGCTCGGCGGTGGTGTGGGAAAGCAGCGATTGGCCGCCATGCCCGGCGCCCATGATGCGGGCCACGCGGTTCAAGGTGGGACCGAAATAATCGGCGTCCCGTTTCTCCGCCGGGCCGGTATGCAATCCCACCCGCACGCGCAGCGGCTCGATATCCTGCCAGAGTTCCTGAGTCAGCGCCTGCTGCACGGCCCGGGCCATCTCCAAGGCTGCCAGCGGATCTTCGAAAGCGATGCAGAAAGCGTCTCCGACGGTCTTAAACACCTGGCCGCGACAGGCTTTGGCGTGTTGATGGAGCAGCTCGTCGTGCCGCGCGAGCGCCCGGGCCATCGCCGCGGGGAAACGCTCCCAAAGCCGGCTGCTGCCTTCGATGTCGGTAAAAAGGAAGGTGAGGGGGCGGTCTGGGGCGTGAGCCATTCCGGGCATATCTAAAGGTCGGCCCGGTGTGGCGCGATGAAAATGGGGAATTCGCCCGCTCATTTTGTGCGGCAAAATTTTGCGCGGGCAGATATCCTGCCGACCGATGTCAGGCCTTTTCCGCCGACAGCCTTTCCGCGGGCTGGCGCTGGCGGCGGTGGCGGGAATCGTGGCGGGGGATTCGACTCGACTGAATCCTCCGATGATGCTCGCGGTCGCCGCGGTGCTGGGCGTGGGGGCGTTCCGACTGCGGAAAAACAGCCTGGCCTTGCTGGCGGTGGCCGCGTTGTTCAGCGCCGGGCATTCGCATCGCCATTTCGATAATCCCGCTCGAGCCCTGGCGGAAATTCATCAGGACGGGCCGAAAGTCGTGCAGGGTGAGGGCGTGGTCATCTCGGTTCCCGCGGAGACGTGGCGCGAGGATGGCCGGCCGGAGACCAGCTTCCTGCTGAAAGTGACTTCGGTGCGGCCGGGGTCGCTCCGGGGCGCGAGCGCGCCGGTGTCGGCGCGATGGAGAGGCGGGCGTCCGGAAAGGGGAGACGTGATCGGGTTTGCCGGCTCCCTGCGCGACATCGCCGCGGCCCGCAATCCCGGTCAATTTGATTTCGGCGGGTATCAGCGGCGCGAGGGTGTTTATTCGGAATTGGTGATTCCCAGCGCGCGCGAGGTGGTGCGGAGCGGGCGCGAACGCGTGGCCTGGTGGAAACGGGCAACCCTTCGCACCCGAGCCTGGATGCAGCGGGTGCTCGGCGCCGGGATCGAGGACGCGCCGGAAGTGACCGCCGTCATTCGCAGCATGGTGCTGGGATCGAAATCGGAAATCTCCGACCAGACGCGGCGCCACTTCGAGCAAACCGGCACCCTGCATATCTTCGTGGTCAGTGGTCTGCATGTCGGGTTGCTGGGGGTGATCGCGGCGTGGCTGCTCACCGCTCTCGGCCTCTCGCGCCCCTGGGCGGCGGCGATCCTGCTGCCGATCCTCTGGGCGTATGCGGCGCTGACCGATTTTAACCCCGGCAGCGTGCGCGCCACGGTCATGGGCTCGGTGGTGCTGCTCAGTCTCATCTGCCGCCGGCCCGCGATCACCTGGAATACCTATTTCGCGGCCCTTTTCCTCATCCTGGCCTGGGATACCGAGCAGCTTTTCCAGCCTGGATTTCAATTCTCCTTCGGCGTGGTCGCGGCCATTTTGCTGCTGGCGGGGCGTTTCCGCCGGTTTTTTGCGCGCTTTGGACAACCGGACCCCTTTCTGCCGCGGCAACTCTGGCGCTGGCACCAGCGCGGACGCTCCGCGGCGGCGGATTATGTGGGCGGTCTCGCGGCGGTCTCGCTGGCGGCGTGGGTCGGCTCGCTTTTCTTCACCGCCCAGTATTTTCATTTGATCTCGCCGTCCGCGCTGCTGGCCAATCTGCTCGTCGTGCCCCTGGCGGGCCTGATTCTGGCCCAGGCGATTCTGGCCCTGGGGGCGGGCATGTTTTCGCTGGGGCTGGCCGCCGTGTTCAACCACGCGAACTGGGTGCTGGTGAAGATTCTGCTGGGTGGCGTCGGCCTGTTCGCGCGGATGCCGGGAGGTCACCGCTATGTGGAGCTGCCTTCGTGGGAAGAAAAGGCCGAGGTGGAAATCGTGGCTCTCGATCTGGGACCGGGCACGGCGGTGGCCCTGTGGGCGGAGGGCGAGGTGTGGCTGATGGACTGCGGCAGCGGCTCGGCCTATCGAAACATTGTCCGACCGTATCTGCGCAGCCGCGGGGTCAACCGGCTGGACGGATTTATCATTTCTCACGGCGATGCGCAGCATGTGGGCGGCGGGCTGGATCTGCTGGCGGACTTTCGCCCGCGACAGGTCATCACAGGGGCGGCGGGCGACCGCTCACCCGCCCGCCAGGCGCTCCAGGCGAGGCTGCGGGCGGAGGACCAGGCCTTTCGGGAAGTGCGGGCGGGCGAGGAAGTGCCGCTCGCCCACGGAGGAAGCTGGCGCGTTTTTTCCCCCGCCGATGAGCGCCGACAACGGCTGGCCGACGATGTGGCGCTGGTGCTGCAGCTCCGTTCGCGCGGACATCGGGCGCTCTTCACCTCGGACGCCGGGTTCGCGGTGGAGCGACGCCTTCTCCGCGAGGAGGGACTCGCCAGCGATGTCCTGATCAAGGGCATGCACCGGTCCGATTTCAGCGGAACGCCCGGCCTGATCCGGCGGGTCGGCGCGCGTTGCGTGGTCGTGGCCGATCGGATTCCGTTCGCGGAGATGCCGGTCACTCCGCTCACCGACACCGCCGTGGAGGCGACCGGCGGAACCATGTTGCGGCAGAGCGAAACGGGAGCGGTGCGGATTCGATTTTTCCGGGATCGCATCGACTGGCAGACGTTTCTGCCCGATCACCGCTTCACCAGCCGGAGCGAATAGATCGGCAGGCCCCTCGCCTCGAAGCGGCGCTGAAAAGCCGATTTCGGATAGTCCGCCGGAACTTCCCAGGCCGGCATTTCCCAAATGGCGGAAGCGGCGGCGATCGACTGGACGCGCTCGAAATAAGGCCGGTCGTCTGTGCGAAACCGCACCTCTCCATTCGCCTCGAGCGAATGGTGCAGCCCGCGCAGCAGAGGAGGCTGCAACAGGCGCCGGCGGTGATGCCGCCGCTTCGGCCAGGGATCGGGAAAGAGAAGGTGGAAGCAGCGCACCCTTTCCGCGCCGAGCCAAGCGCTCAGCCGCTCATCGACCTCCTCCCGCAAAATCCGCACGTTCCGCAGCTCCATCCGGTCGGCGCGGCGGCAGGCGCTGCCACTGCGTCGGAAGAGCCGTTCCACGCCGAGAAAATCCTGTTCGGGCTGCCGCTCCGCCAGGCTCACCAGAAAGGAGCCGTCGCCGCAGCCGAGATCGACCTGCAGCGGGGCTGTTCGGCCGAAAATGGCGGGCAGGTCCAGCGCGGCCGGCTCTTCCGGGGGCGGAATCGCCAGGGCACTGTCGAGGGGACGCGGAGTTCTCGGCACGGCTACAGCGGGTCGTTGCGGCCCGCATTGAGGAGCGATTCGACGTGCGCCCGCTGCCGCTCGAACTCCTCTCCCGTGAGCCTGGCGGGAATAGGGTAACGATCCGTCAAGATAAGCGTCACCTTGGAAAACGGCTTCGGAATCATGAAGCGGTCCCAGCTTTTCAAGCACCAGTATCGCTCGTAATTCAGCGTCATCGGCACGATGGGGGCGCCGGTCCGGCTGGCCAGAGTGATCACGCCGGGGCCAAGCC
>JBGTNO010000271.1:0-3721 GCA_041743065.1 Chthoniobacterales bacterium | reverse complement strand
TTGTTCTGCACCGTGGCGAAGAACTGCTGCGACATCTCCGTGTTGGGCGTGTAGTCCACGCTCGTCGCGTAGATGTCCAGCACCTTCAGGTAGAAGCGGCGCTCCGAGGAGCGGATGTCCCGGATGCGCTCCAGCAGCTCGTCGAAGTAGTCCGCATGGCCCTTGCCCGGCGGGTTCTTCAGGCGCTCATCGTCCATGGTGAAACCCTTCACCAGGTACTCGTTCAAGCGCGCGGTCGCCCACTGCCGGAACTGGGTGCCGCGATGGCTGCGCACGCGGTAGCCGACGGCGAGGATGGCGTCCAGATTGTAATGCTGCGTGTGGTAGTTTTTTCCGTCAGCGGCAGTTATCCGGAATTTCCGGATAACTGAACCCGCCGCCAGTTCGCCCTCCTCGAAAATGTTCACCAGATGCTCGTTGATCGTCCGCACATCCTTCTCGAAAAGCTCCGCGATGAGCGCCTGCGTCAGCCACAGCGTCTCCGCCTCGAAACGGCACTGCACGCGCGTGCGGCCATCCTCTGTCTGGTAGAGGATGATCTCGGATTGGGGTGAAGGTTCGTCGCTCATGCCGCCCTCCTCTCCTGTGAAGGGGAGTGCAGCCCGTAGACGAAGGCCACGAGGTCCGGCCGCCGCGGCTTCTTCGTGCCGGTGACGGTGAGCCGAGCCGCCGGGAGGCGAGCGAGACAGGCAGCACGGAGTGCTGGGCGATAGCCCGACTGAACGGGAGCGAAGGAGTCAATTGTCACCACGAGGAAGTCGTTCTTCGCCGGATGCTGAAAATCGATAAGCTGCGCGTGATCCGTCTCCTTCTCGCCCTGCGCATTGGTGAACTCGACCTTCACCCCACCCATCAGCAGGCGGTGAGCCGAGCCGCCTAGCAGGCGTGCGAGACCGACAGCACGGAGTGCCGGGCGATAGCCCGACTGAGCGGGAGCGAAGGAGTCAAACGCGCGATTGTTCCGCGGCAGGCTCGTCTCCGTTGGCGTCGTCACCACATGCACCACTTCCTCCACCGCCGCGGGCGGCAGCTTGGGATTCAGTCGCTGCACCGCCGCCGCCAGCCGCGCCTTCAAAACAACCACCCGAAAATCCGCCCGCTCCGAGGTCGCGCCTTCCGGCGCGAGATCGGCGCCGTTGGAATAGGTCCACCCCGTGTCCTGAAACCACTGGATGGCGAGCTGCTCGAGCTGGTCTTCGGTGATCATACTTTAGCTGCGCGGGTATTTGAGCCAGAAAGGAAAGGGTTCCCGGGGTGAAGGCTGGTACCTCGAAGCTTCATAGCCCTGCTTGACGACAACTGAAGCAGGAATTTCGGGCATGGTGGGCGGCTGAGAGAACTTCCGCGTAGCTGGATAGGGTCCTCCAAAAGGAATCTCTGCCCGATCAAACTCGCCGTCCTCTAATGCATCTGGATAGCCGGCCTCGAATGGCGATAAAGCCTCGGCGGTTTCCCGCGCCCAAGCCGACCACTTCTCCTGCTCGACGGACAACACTTCCTGAGCATCGAACCAGCGACGCTCACACTCCGAAATGAAGTCGATCATCGACTGATACAAGCGCCACCACTCGGCCGCTTTGGCGAGATCGTCTTTGCGATGACGAGCGGTAGCGTCGAGCGAATCAGTGTGTGCTTTTCTCGCCTCCGCCTGTTTCCGCAATATCTCCTCTTCCTGCTGCTGCTTCCGCCGAATCTCCCATTCCACCTGCTGCCTTTTGCGTTCGATCGCTTCGGCTTCCCTTCGCTTCTGTGCTTCGACGTAGTGGTCACAAATAAACTTGGCGATCTGCGCCAGGATCGTTTCCAGCGGAGCCTTTTCGCTCTCCGTCCAACTTCTGGGTTTGGACGAACCGTATCGCTCGGTTCTGAACGTAAAAGATAGCCGGCCGCCGGGCACTTGATTGTCCTCCCGCGTCGCGAAATACGCCCGCCTTCTCGCGCTCGTTTCCGGCTTCTCCACCAACTCCTCCTCGATCTTGAAATAGAGATAGTCATGCCCCTTTCGGAAATGACCTCCGTCATAGGAACTCTGAGAGCGGCGAAAATTGATGCCACGCGGTTCGACCACTTGAAGCAACACATGGAAAGCCATTGCCGCCCGGGGTGCCTCTGCCTTGCTGATATCCGCCTCGGGAATGGTGCGCTCCCGGATATGCACCCGTTTCCTGTCGTAACTCAATTTGGCGGATTTTGCCGCTTGGAGAAATTCCACCGCCAGCGGGTGTAAAATAACCGACTCCGCTGGCAGCGCCAAGCTGTCCCCGACCGGCTTCGAGGCCTCCTGAACAAACACTTCTTCGTGAGTGGGAGGCAGCGGCTCGCGCTTCACACGTTTCCCGGCTTCGATCTTTGCCCAATACCCGCGAGGCGGCCTGGGAATATTCAGCTTTCGGCAGCGCTTGGCGATTGCCACATCCGAAATGCCAAACTCCTCCGAGAGCTTGCTGCCCGGCATGGTCCAGACCTTCTCGTAGAGGTCCTCCCGGTTGAGACCGTCCACATTCATTTCTTCGGCGGCTTCGGTTTCTTCGACGGGGGCAGCTTCTTCAAACCCGCCGCTGCTTTTTCAAACTCCGCATCCACCGGCCGGGGAGCATCGGCGGTGAGCGCCTTGAACTTGTCGTATTCCAGTTCGGCCCTGGCTTGGGCCATCTCGTGAGAAATACGTCCGGCATGTGTAAGGATGTCTCGGTCGTTTAAAGCCAGAAAGCCGTCCAGCTTCTGCACCCAATCCGCCATGTGCATTGGCACCCGTCTCATGGCCTGGCCTTCAGCGAAGACGAGATACTGCTCCACGAGGTTGTTCAGCGCCGCCAACTCCGGCTCGGTGAGGTAGTTCTTGGCGATCGAGACGTCCTGCTTGCGGATCACGGCGCCCCGCCAGTTCGTCAGCCCCAGGTGAGGCTTGGCCGCATCCACCCGCCCATGAACGATCTCGGCAGCCGTCTGGCCGGTGATGGCCCAATGCACCTTGTTTTGCACCGTTTTGAAAAAAGCGATGCTGACCTCCTGCGTCGGATCGTAGTCGATGCTCGTCGCGTAAATGTCCGTGATCTTCTGGTAAAACCGCCTCTCCGAGGTGCGGATGTCCTGAATCCGCCGCATCAACTCCTCGAAGTAGTCGAATGGCTGGTCGGGATTCTTCAGGCGCTCATCGTCGAGGACAAACCCCTTCACAATATATTCCCGCAGTCGCTGCGTAGCCCAGATGCGGAACCGCGTGGCCACCGCGCTTTTCACCCGATAGCCAACCGAGAGAATGGCGTCCAGATTGTAGAAGTCCACGCGCCTCCGGACTGAACGCGCGCCCTCCCGTCGAACTGACAAGGATTCCTTGTGAGTTTCCCCGCGTTGCAATTCGGCTTCCTGATAAATGTTCTGGAGATGCAGGCTGATGTTCTGCTGGGTCGTCTGGAAAAGCTCTGCCAGGTGCTGTTGGGTCAGCCAGACGGTCTCGCCCTCGAATCGCACATCGATCTTCAGCTTTCCGTCCTCGGTCTGGTAAACGAGAAATCCGCCTTCCGAAGGTGGCGTTTCGGCTTCGTCGCTCATGCGGGTCGCGTCCTCTCAACTCGAACTCGTATGTCCTTCTGGCAAGCTGCCATCCTCCCAAATTCCAGCGCGCGCGGCTTCAACGTCCCCGTGAGCCGAGCCGCCCGGCGGGCGCGCGAATCGAAGCTCAGCGGAGATAGCCTGCCATCGGCAGCCCGGAGGGCGAGCA
>JBGTNO010000270.1:0-29417 GCA_041743065.1 Chthoniobacterales bacterium | reverse complement strand
CCCGGCTCAGCCTCCCCGGCGGCTCCTTCGCCCGCCGCCGGGCCGGCCGGCTTTTCCTCGAGCCCGCCCCGTAAGTCCTCTCGGGGCCGGAACAAAAGTGGAGTTCTTTGGCGGCGCGCTCGTTGGGCTTGACCCGCCGGGGTTAAGGAGCCGCTGGGTTGCGTCCAGGCCACGCTCGCCCACGACCTTGCAGGCGGTATCATCAATCACTTGAAAACGAGCAGCTCATCCTGTCAGTTCGTCTGCGACGAAAGGGAGCGCCTTTGCGCCTGCAAGCGCGTCCGCGCCAGCGTCGAGGCTCGCCTCGAAATCCGCCTCCCTCATTTCATCGCCGCCCCCCCGCGAAGAGCCATGGTTCGACAACATCCCGCGATGGTTTGGAAAATAGCAGCGAAATTTCCAAGGATGCCGCCGATCCCGTCGTCCTATAAAAGAGAAATACGATGTCGGAGATAGATGGCTATGACGCGCAACCACCTCGATCGCCACCTCCCCAAGTCTATCCGGATGAGACACGCTGGGTGGAGCGGGCCGCGGAGGGGAACGAAGAGGCCTTCACCCGGCTTTTTTCGCAATATTACTCCATGATCTACGCCTACACCTTTCGCTTGAGCTTCGACGTCACGGTCGCCGAGGACTTGACCCAATCGACTTTTATCAAGGCTGCGCGGGGAATTTCCGCCCTTCGCGACAAGGCGCACTTTCGTACGAAGCCGGCGATCCGCGAACCGGGCGCACCGGACAATCCGCGTCTCCTGGTGGAGATGGAGCGCCTTTTCGGTTCGCAGCTCGAAGCCGTGGTCACGACCGGCGGGAAAACGGAAGTCCGACTCGCCCCCACCGTCGGCTCGACCAACGATCAGCGGATCGGGCTGTCCTTCGCCACGAAATCGGCCCGCTGGGAAATTCTGACCTATAGCGGGCAAAAGATCTGCGTGAATGTCGATGGCCGCCCCCACTGTTTCGAAGTTCTCGCCGATGGCGAAGGGGAAGTCCTCTTGGTGGGGGATACTTTTGTCTGGGGACCGGGACTGACCTCCTCCGCCTCCGATCCCCGGTGGCACATCCACGCGCGCCTTTACCATCAGGGGGGAGGAAAAGCATGATCCGGGGGCACGCCCTTCTGGCTTTCACCCTTCTGGGGACGGGGCCGGCCTTCGCCGCGGAGCCCGTGATGACGGTGGCCGCGTTACCCCAACCTCCGGCCCTGGTCGCAGGCCACTATTTCGGGGGCGGCGAATCCACCATCCCGTTCGCCGTCAGCGTATCGACGAGCGAAAAGTTTTCCCTGCGCGCCCGGCTCGTGCAGATTTCCACCGACCTCACCCTGCCTCTGACTGACTTTGTCCGGGTGGCGGAAGGGAAAACCTTTTCCAAAGACTGCCAGCACGGGCTTGCGATCGACCTGCCTCTGCCCTCCGTGAAGATCGCCACCAGGGCTTTCATCGAATTGCAGAATCGGAAGAGCGAGACCGATTCCTGGCAACCCGCCGGGAACGTTTTTCTCGTGATCCATCCGCCGAAGGAGGCTTTGCTGGTTTCCCTGAACCGAGCGGCGGAACGGCTCAGAGACCTGGGTTATGCTTTTGCCGTCATCGGCCAAGAGAAATTCTTCTCCGATCCGCTGACGGCGGCGGAGATTGCCTTTGAAGAAGCGGACAGTTTGGGGTCCGGCTCCGGCAGGATCTGGCTCGGCCGCGACCTGTCCGAGACGGTCGGCCGAGATTACCGGGGAAAAATTCTCGTCGAGTTGACTAGTGATATTCTGGGCCCGGAAGGGCTGGAAATCGATGCTTCCGCCGACCACTGGCGGGCCACGATCAATCGTCACATGACCGCCCCGCTCCCGGAAGCTGAGCGGCTGGACCTGCTCCATCATCTTTTTTCCCTGATCCATCGAGCCCTCATCCAAAATGACTAAACTAAAATACCTCAATTACCTTCTTTCTTTCCTGCTCGTGGCCACCGCCGCCCGAGCCGCTGAGCCGCTCTCGGTCGCGATTCTGGATTTCGAAACGCCGACGTCCCGGCCGGCTTCGGGCGGTTCCGATCTTCTCCGGCAAACCACCAGCCCGGCCAAAAACGCCAGCACCGGCGCCGAGATCGCCGTCCTGCTCAACGCCTATCTCTCCGCCTCGCCCCATCTCATGCTCGTCGAGCGCGCCGAACTGGGCAAAATTCTGAGCGAACAGGAGCTTGGTCTTTCGGGCACGATCAACGCCGCCACGGCCGCCACGGTCGGCTATTTGACGGGCGCAAAGGTGCTGGTCACCGGCCGGGCGTTCCAAGTCGGCCCCAAAAATTTCGTCGTGGCGCGCATCATCAGCACGGAAACGAGCCGGGTCTATGGCGAGACGGTGACCTATGCCGACGCGGAGGCCTTCGACTCGGCCTGCCAGGAGCTGGCCGGGAAGATTTCCGGGGTCATCGGTTCGAAGGCGGACACCCTGATCGCCAAAGTAGCCGACCCGGAGGAGCAGGTTCAACGACTGCAAAAATTGGTCGAGGGACAGACCCTTCCCTCCGTGGCCATCGATATTCCGGAGAGTCATTTCTCCCGGACCATTCCCGACCCGGCGGTGGAAACGGAGATGCGGAACGTCCTCGCCAAACTCGGGTTCCAGGTGATCGATCAAAAAGAATCCACCGCCACTCCCGACATCACGATCAAGGGGGAGGCGTTCAGCGAGTTCGGCGCGCGGAAGAACAATCTCATTTCCACGCGCGCCCGGGTGGAAGTTCGCGTGCTCCGGGCGGCGGATAAGGAGCTTCTCCTGAGCGACCGCGCCGTGGCCGTCGCGGTGGACCTTTCCGAAAATATCGCCGCCAAGGAGGCGCTGGCCCGCGCGGCGCGGAAACTACTCGATCGGGTGGTCCCGGTTTTGAAAGCCAAATAGCGGGAAAACGAGTCCCCTCTGCGATGAAATTTCTCGGTGTATTTTGGGGCTGTCTGGGTTTCGCCACGATTGGAGTGCTTCCAGGCAGGGAGACTCCCGAGGCGGATGACTATATTCAATTGATCGAAGCCGCGAGGATGGGCGAACTGGCGAAAGTCCAGGCGGCGCTGAACGATGGAATCCCGATCGATCAAACGGATGGCTCGGGATGGACCCCGCTGATCCATGCTCTCGACGCGGGTCAGAATGAGGTGGCTCGATATCTGGTCGAAAAGGGAGCGAACGTGACGGTCCGGGCCGGCTCGGATTTCGTTCTCAACTTCGCCGTCCGCAGCGCTTCTCCCGAGGTAATCCGTCTCCTGCTCGACCGGGGCGCCGAGATCGAGGCGGTCTTCTCGAACGAATCTGGTTACACGCAATCGCCGGTCAGCCTGGCTCTCATCCATGGCAATCTGGAGGCGCTCCAGGAGTTTGCCCGGCGGGGCGTCAATTTGCGCACCTGGCAGAATCGCTCCCGAGAAGACGATGCGGCGTCGCTGGCGACCATGCACCGCAACATCGATTGTCTTCGATACCTGCTGGAGCACGGCGTCAATCCCAACCGCGCTTCGCCGTCCGGCAACTATCTGATCACCGGCGCCGCCCTGGAAGGTTACGCCGACATTGTTGAGTTACTACTCCAGCGGGGTGCCGATCCTAACCTCGTGAGCGAGGGTCGAATGAACATCACCGACACCGGTCCCCAGCCTCATACCGCTCTGATTTGCGCGGTTCGCCGCCATGATTCCGACCTGGTGGCGCGGCTCTTGCAAGCCGGCGCCGACCCGAAGCTACTGGACAACGCCGCGATCAAATTCGCCGATCTCCAGGGCAACCGGAAAATCTTCGATCTCCTTCTCGCCCACGGAGCCGACCAGCCTGCCCCCTACGCCTTTGCGGAGATGCCACACTATGAAACGCCGGACTTGTCACCCGACCCGGAAAGGGTCATCCAGCAGACGGGCATCGACTGGACTCTGCATTCCCTGATCAACGGTTCCAGCGCCGACAAAGCCCGAAAAGCGCACGCTGGACTGGCGCAACCCGTTCAGGCGGCGGTGATCGTGCTGGACGACACGCTGAAAGACCTCGGCGCCCTCATGACCGCGGAGCTTTCACAGATTCCGAACCTGACGGTCCTCGAACGAAGCGAAGTGGACAACATCATCGCGGAGAAATCCCTGCAAGAGACCCTCTATTCCGATCCTTCCACGGTCAGCCGGTCTGGCCAGCTCCTCGGCGCCGATTGTCTAGTGGTCTTGCGCCGGGTCGAGCAGGCCGGTGAGGCTCGCATTCTCTCCACCGCCACGGGACTGGTGATTGACACGCTTTACACCGCCGATGTGGACAAGCCGGAGGCGCTTTGCCGGGATGTCGCGGGGAGAGTCCTGGAGGGCAGCCAAAAAATCGGCCGCCGTTCCGGGGAAACCATTCTCGTTTCGATTCCGAGCTTTACCGCCTCGGAGAGCACGCCCGCCGCCCAGCTCCTGGAGCGGCGGCTCGCTCTGGCTCTCGCTTTTCATCTGGGCCGTCAGGAGAATGTCTATGTTCTCGATCGCACCGAAATGCAGCGCATGGCGCTGGAGAAGGATCTTCAGGCAAACACGCAGGCCTTCTTCGCGAGCGGCTGGTTGCTCGATGGAAACATCGACCTCGCGCATGAGCGGGAGGGAAAAAGCTTCACCGTCACCCTCAAGCCGCGCGCGCGCTCCGGACGGGCGATCGAGCCCATGGTCGAGAGTGGCGAAGTGGGAAACCCGCAACCGGTCCTCCAACGAATAATGGAGAAATTGATGATCGCACTGCGGCAGGGAGAGACGGAGGACTGGTCTCCGGAAACCGAAGCCCAAGCTTATTTCAAGACGGCGCAATGGGCTTATAAAGTCAACCTCCTCCAGCTCGCCCAGACCTCCGCCGAAGCCGCCTGGGTCCTGGGGCGACAGGATCGGGCGGTCCTCAATCTGCGTCTGCAAAGCATGGTGCAGCGCATCCGGATCGCGCGCCATCGGATCAAGGCGGAGAAGCTCGACCGAATTTATGGAAACGCGCAACTGATCGCCTATCGCGCTCCGCTCCTCCTTCCGCGGACGGACCCCGACGAATTGACCGCGGACGACTACCTCGAACTGGCGGAGGGACTCCTGGATGGGTTCACTTCGGCAATCGATTCCCCCGCTCCACTCGCACAGGAAGATTGGGACTTGGTCGCCTATTTACCGGAGATGCTCAAGGCCGCCAATGCGCCCCTGGAGCTTTTACATTCCCTCTCCGACGAGCACGCGCATGCCCCGCGTCTCGCCGCGCTTCGAGCCCGCCTGCAGGAGATCACCAACCGAGCCCTGCAACTGGCACGAGAGCACGATGATCCCGAGATCTATCACAACCTGCTCGGCGCGAAGTGCCACCATCTCCCCTATTGGATCCGGGAAGAGGATCGTTTTCTCCAGGAGATGCAAAAGATCATCGAGGAGGCAAGGGAGTTGGACTCCCCCTATTCCATCCACGCGTTTTTTGGCGCGCTCAAAAACATCATGGATCCTCACATGAATAAATACGGCGGGCAGGCACCGGGCCTGTGGAGTTCACTGGCACACGAAATGAGCGGGACGAACGATCCCCACGCACGGCTTCTTGGATTGGAAATGTGCTTCCGCGATACCAACAGCGTTTCCGACAAGGTGGCCCTGCGGGCGAAAATCATCGATGCCTATCGCGCCTTGATGACGGCCGATTCGAAGCAGTTCGGCATTTCGATCGAGTACCGACTTCCCATTGAAGAGCGCACGACGATCAAGGGCTTGTCTGTCGAAAAACCGCGGCCGCCGATCTCGCATCCCGCGCCCTGGTATACCGGGATGCCGACTGACGCCGGAATTGCCGGCCAGTTTGGGGTTTTCACCGTCAGCTGGAAAGTGCCCGGCACTGGTCAATTCCGGATCACTCCCGCCTACCGGAAACTTCACCAAGAGCTGGTTGATTTGCGCCTGCGGCATCTCGCCAAAATTGGGGGCGGAACATTCCGGTTTTTTGGCAAACTATCCAATCACCCTTCTGAGGTTCTCGACCGCTGGCATCAATGGGCCTCGGTGGCCCAGGAAAAATACGAGGCAAAAGATAGGCAGCAATCCCGGGTTCAGCAGGCATCGCGTCGTTTCAAAACTTTTTATGTTGTTCCGTTGGAAGAGTTGCTGGCCGCACGCGGGGCAGACCGGGGAAATTCCAAAATTGTTCTGAAGGATCTGAGCATCCCCGTGCTCGATCCAAAGTTATCCAGCCTGGTGAAAGAGCGGGAGGACTTCGTGCATACCTTCCAGGAGTTCGCTTCGATTCGGGGAGAAACCTGGATGATCATCCGGAATCTAGCCCTAGTGAAGCTCGCGCAAATTTCACAATTCGCCGAGATTATCTCCCTTCCCGAGGAAATCCGGGCGGGTGGGATGGATCTGGTTTACCATATCGGAGATGACTATGTGGCGGTGTTCCGGGGATACTCCTCCACTGAGCGCGCGCGGGAAGCTCCCCTGTTCGTGCGATCAAATACCCCGCGGCGGCAAAACACGATTTCCGTCTTTCACCGGCGATCCGGGCAGTGGAAGCAATTTCCCTCGCGCGGAATGCCCGCGAGATTCGATGGCGTCACCGAAATGGAGATTCTGGGCGATCAGTTGGTTTACAGTTATCTTTTCCACCCTGAGCCGAATGCGAGCAGCGTGCGGGAGCTTCTGAAAGATCCCCAGACGACCACCGGGTTGGTCCAGATCGATCTTCGCACCGGAGCGGAATCGCTGCTGGTGAGCAGTCGGCGCAATCCGGGGGTCAGCCCTCTCGACAATACGTTTGGCCCCTATCAGATCGGCCAGATTTCGGACAGCCAACTGAGGTGCGCAAAGAGCGTTTACGATCTGAACGACAAAACCTGGAGGAAAGCTCTCCCGGCTGAGATAGAGACCGCGAAGAAACGCAGCGGGCGACACGGGACCCGCAGATACGGTGATCTTGCGCTTTCTAATCCGACTGTTCGCAATGGAGCCACAGAATTATTTACGAACGTCAGCAGCAATCAGTTCGAGTTAAGTTCGCAAAACATCAGGCTGCCGCTCGAGGTTCAGTCGGCGAGTGCCGCTCAGATTCCGGCGGCATGGGACAGGCTGCGCCGGATCATGGGGCGTGAAAGGAGTTTCGATTCCTTAGGTTGCGATCTGGTTCCGGAAGGCATGTATCTTTCTAATGAGCTTGGTTTTTTCTTTGTCTCGGCAGAGGAGCTGGCAAATGCGCTCGAGGCCCACAGCCAGGGTCTTTCGAAAAGTCAGTGAGGCAGACCGGCCCATCCCGCTGAACCGTTGAATATCCGCCGCCGCCAGTCGTGCCGCGGCGATGAGGCCAGGCGGGCGCTCACTCCTTATCCGGCGGCTCCCGCTCGAATCCATGCAGGCGCCCAGCCTCACCCGAAGCGGTGAGCACCTTCCAGATGCACCAGAGAAAGAGGGTCGAGACGCCACCCACAGACCCACTCAGAATGAGCCACCCGCCGAGGCTCATGGCTTTTCTCCTTTCAGGGCCTCGCCATACACCCGCGAGCGCGCGATCACCAGCGTGATAAGCGCGCCGACGAGGAGAATGAGGACGACACTCATCCAGGCGACCGGATTGGGCGTGTCGCTAAACAGGTCGGTCATATAGCCGCTGGGTCGGGCCTCGCCGCTTTCGAAGCTGTAGCCGAAGACGTTTTTCGTAACCCACAACACGAAGATGGCCAGCAGGAAAATCGGCGACACGTATTTCATAATGAACTTGAAGAAGCCGGGTATGCGGATAGCCGCTCCGCGGTGCGCTTCCTCGAAACCGCGTTCGATCCCCATCACCCAGGCGAAGAGAATGATCTGGATCGTCGCGAGGATGAAAATGAGAAACGTTCCCGCCCAGAAATCCATGGTATCCAGCGCCTTCACATCTTTGCTGAAATACACGACGAAGCCGCAGCCGACGGCCGTGATGAAGCCCAGGAGTCCGACCGACATTTTGCGTCCGATCCCCATCGCCTCCTCCAGAAAGGCAATGCCGGGCTGCAGCATGGAAAGCGAACTAGTCACCGCCGCCAGAAAAAGCAGGAAGAAGAAGATCGCTCCAAAAAAAGCGCCAAAGGGCATCTCGGAAAAGACGAGCGGAAGGACATTGAAGCCGAGGCCAAAGGTGCCTTTCCCCGCGACTCCACCGATGCCGAGAAAAGCGACCGCCGCGGGAATGGTGATCAGGCCGCCGAGGGCGACTTCGCAGAATTCATTGGCACTGCTGGCGGCGAGGCCGCTCAAGACGATGTCATCCCGCCGGGTGAGATAGCTGGAGTAGGTCAGCACGATGCCGAAGCCGACCGAGAGCGAGAAGAAGATCTGTCCCGCCGCTTCGAGCCAGAGATCGGGCTGGAGTAATTGCTCGGCGACGTGTTGGCGCCGGAGCTTTTTCGCCGGATTGACGGCCACCTCCGCTTCCGCCGCCGCCAGCATTTCCGGGCCGACGATTTCTCGCTCGGTCGTCCATTTGCCCTCGGCACCCTGCGTTTCGACCAGGATCTTACCCGGATTCCACATGAAGCCGAGGCCGTTGTTCACGCTCAACTCGGGCTGCGCGGGATCGGGCGCGCCCAGGGTCAGCACGCGGACCAGCACGATGAGCGCGAGCACCACCAGCAGGGGCATGGCGTATTTACAAAACCACTCGATGCCCTGGGAGACCCCGCGATAGATCAGGAAAAAGTTGAGCAGAAAGGCCAGTAATAGATAAACCCCGACCCGTTCGAACCCAAAACCGAGCGCGGCGCCGTCCTTCCCGTAGCCAATAAATTTCTCCCAGAAAGCGCCCGCCGCCGCCGGATTATCGAAATGCATCCCGCGCGCAAAATTAACCGCATAGCCCAAACACCACGCCTCTATATAGACATAATACATATAGATAATCACCGGGATGATCACCCCGATGACTCCGGCATACCGCGCCACTTTCGAGCGCCCGACCCAGTTGAAAATACCGGGACAGGAATTAAAACCGCGCTCTCCCGCGAAGCGCCCCATGGCCCACTCCGACCAGCAGATAGGCAGCCCGAGCAGCAAGAGCGCGATGAAGTAGGCGATCATGAACGCCCCGCCCCCAAATTCCGCCGCCTTTCCCGGAAAGCGGAGGAAGTTTCCCAGCCCGACCGCGCTGCCCGCGACGGCGAGAATCACCCCGAGCCGGGAACTCCACCGTTCGGCGGGGCGACTACTCATGGCTATCGGCGGGATGGCCGGTCAGCTCACCCCGATAGCGCCTGGTCTCCGCCGCGATCACCCCGCTCAGCACCAGCAACGAAACCAAATTCGGAATCGCCATGAGCCCATTGAGGATGTCACCGAGGTTCCAGACGAGCGCGACGGTGCCGGAGGCATCGAGAGTGGGGAGCATCACCGCGATCACCCAGAGAATCCGGTAGGGTAGAATGATCCATTTGCCACAAAGATACTCCGCTGCCCGCTCGCCGTAGTAGGACCACCCGAGAATGGTCGAAAAGACGAAAGTGGCCAGGCCGAAGGTGAGGATGAACCCACCGCCGGGCAGATCCCGGAAGGCAGCTTCGGCGAGGGCCTGTTTTCCGCTCACGTGCATCCATTCGCCGCTGCTGACAATGACCAACCCGGTGATGGCGCAGATTACAACCGTATCCCAGAACGTGGCGGACGCGGAGACAAGTGCCTGGCGGACGGGGTTTGCGGTGCGCGCGGCGGCGGCCACGATCGGAGCGCTGCCAAGACCGGATTCGTTCGAAAAAAGTCCGCGGGCGATGCCCATCTGAATGACCTGCTTGATCGCCGCGCCCGCAAAACCCCCCACCGCGGCATGGCCGGCAAAGGCGCTGGAAAAAATGGTGGCAATGGTCTCGGGAATGACGGAGATGCGCATACAGAGCAGCACGATGCAGCCAACCACGTAGCCAACCGCCATGATCGGCACCAGAAACGAGCACACCTTGGCAATCGACTTTACCCCGCCGAGGATGACCGCGCCGGTGAGCACAGTGAGGACAAGGCCCACGACCCAGCTGGGTATCGTCGGAACGCCTTCGGCACTCGCCGAGATCCGCTCGACCATGCCGGTGAGCGTATTCGATTGAATCATGTTGCCGATGCCGAAAGCGGCCAGCGCGGTGAAGGCGGCAAAGACCACACCAAGCCATTTGCAATTCATGCCTCTCTCCAGCACATACATCGGCCCGCCGCCCATGAGACCGTCTTCCCGTTTGACCCGGTATTTCACCGCCAGGACGGCCTCGGCGTATTTGGTGGCGATGCCGAAAACGCCGGTGAGCCACATCCAAAGGACGGCGCCAGGTCCGCCGATCGCGACCGCGCCGGCGACCCCGAAAATATTGCCCGTGCCGATGGTCGCAGCCAGAGCGGTGGTCAGCGCGCCGAAATGACTAACGTCACCCTCGCCGCCTTCGTCCTTGGCCACCGAGAGTTTGATCATCCGCCCGATGTAACGCTGGATAAAGCCAGTCCGGACGGTCAGAAAAAGATGCGTGCCGAAGAGCAGAATGATGAGGGGCCACCCCCAGACCCAGCCGTTAATGGTATCGAGGTATGCTGCGAGTTTATCCATGAAGAAGTAGAGGTTTCATGGCCGCTCCCAATCGCAGCCGCCCGAACATGGAGAAGCACAGGCACCGCCGTCAAGCGCGGGCGTCACGCTGCGGACTTTACTCGCGCGGCGCGGATTTCTAGCGTGGGCTCGCCATGATCTCCGCGGATGACCTGCTCTCTTCTGACCGCCCATGCCCTGCGGCCGAAAGTTTCCTCCGCCAGGCAGCACTCTGGTCGCTCCCAGCGCTGGCGATGGGAGCGTTCCTTCGCATCGCCCTGCTCAGCTACGCGCCTTACGCCTTCTGGGAGAGCGATTCGAACTCCTACTTCGGATTCGCGCATCAGCTTTTCTACCACGGCGATTTCTCGATCGATTCGAAACGGCGCTATCTTTATCCGATCTTCGTCGGCCTTCTAAACGTGCTGCCGGGCAGCGTGATGGGCTGGCTGGCGCTCACGCAGCATCTGCTCGGACTGGCCGCGACCGTTGCTCTGGGCTATGTGGTCCGTGGCACCTGCGCCGCCTGGCGCTGGTGGATCGTCCCGGTCACGTTGATCTACGCCGGGTTGCCCATCGTGATCTGGTTCGAACACGCCGCGCTGGGCGAAACGCTTTTTATTTCCGCGCTCACGCTGGCTTTTGGCGGATGGGTCGCCTGGCTGCGCGCGCCGCGTGATGAACCCGCTTTCTCGCGGAAATGGTGGCTCTTCTTCGTGCCCTTCGCCGTGGCTCTGCTCACCAAATCGGCCGGGCGTTTCATCTGGCCGGGGTTCGCCGCGGCGCTCTTCCTTTTTGCCGCGAGGCGGCATTTCCGCCGCACGCAGACCCTCTGGCTCACCGTGCTTTTTCTCCTCAGCCTCACCGCCGGCAGCGGCTCTCAAGGCTCCTGGATGCTGGCCGCCTCCTCGTTTCCGCTCATCCGGACCGACGCCCCGGGCTACGAGAAATACAAAGCCGAGATCGCCCCTCTCGTGCGGGAGAAACGGGCCAATCTGGACACGTTCTACGCCCACGACGACGACACCAAGAAACTCGTCCGCGATCCCGAGACCGCCAAAGACATGCCGAACTGGCAGAGCCTCGCGAAGGGGCAAAACCGCCAGGCGAAGCTGAAAATGTATCGGACTCTCGCTCTGGACGGCATCCTGCACGCGCCGCAGCTGATGAGTTACATCAGTCTGCAACGCGTGGTGGCTTCGGCCAACATGTCGCAATTCAAGGAAAGCCGGCTCGAGGGTGACTACGGCGGGCGCACGCTGGCGGCGGCCTTCGGGGCCGACATTCCCCCCGACGAAAACGTGATGCGGCTAGTGCTCGGGCTGGGCAAAGGCGAACCGGTCCCGCCGATGGATCAGATCCGCGAAAGGATGTCCCCCCGCCCGGATTCCACCGCGGCGCGTTGGGTTCTCGGCTACACGCTCTGGTTCGACGGCATTTCGCGCCTGTTCACACCGGACAGCGTTTTTGCGGAAGGCCGGCCGATCTCGGAAGCGCGCCCGACTGTGCTCTGCCTCTGGCTACTGGCCGGGATGGCGCTGGCCATGGCGCTTCCCGCTTACCGCACGACGTTGGGTGTATGGGCGCTGATCGCATTGAGCTATATCTTCGGTACCTACGCGGTGGGCAGTGCCAACCCGCGATTCTTCGTGGTGTGGCCGCTGCTCTGCCCATTTCTGGCGGTGCCCGCGGACGCGCTTATACGCTGGATCAAGTCCCGCCGGGCTGCCATCTAGGGATTAAGCACGACCTTGATGCAACCGTCCTTTTTATTCCGGAACGTCTCGTAAGCGTCCGGCCCTTCCGAGAGCGGAAGACGGTGCGTGATGATGAAGGAAGGATCGATCTCGCCATTTTCAATCTTAGCGAGGAGCGGTCGGAGGTAGCGCTGCACATGTGTCTGGCCCGATTTCAGCGTGAGGCCTTTATTGACCAGCGCGCCCATCGGGAGCTTGTCCACCATGCCGACATAGACGCCGGGCACGGAAACGGTGCCGCCTTTCCGGCAGTTGAAAATGGCCTGGCGCAACGCGTGCCCGCGGTCCGTCGCCAGCATGACGGCAGCCTTGGCCTTGTCCATGACCGCGTCGATGCCTCCCGTGCCGTGCGCCTCGGCTCCGACGGCATCGATGCAGCGGTCCGGACCGCGTCCGCCGGTCATTTCGTTGAGGCGTTCGTTCACGTCCTCGTCGTCGAAATTGATCGTCTCCGCGCGGCCTTTCGTCTGCGCCAGCGCCAGTCTCTCCGGCACCCGGTCGATCGCAATCACCCGCCCCGCGCCCAGCATCCAGCAACTCTGGATCGCCATTTGCCCCACCGGTCCGCCACCCCAGACCGCCACGGTCTCGCCAGGTTCAATCTCCGCGTTTTCCGCCGCCATGTAGCCGGTCGGGAAGATATCGGAAAGGAAAAGCACTTTCTCATCCGGCAGATCCGACTCGATCTTCACCGGGCCCACCTCGGCATGCGGGACCCGCAGATACTCGGCCTGGCCGCCGGCGTAGCCGCCCAGCAAATGGGAATAGCCGAACAGCCCGGCGGGGGCGTGGCCCATCATGGCAGCCGCTTTTTCGGCATCCGGGTTGGTCTTGTCGCAGCAGGAATAGAGCTGCTTTTCACAAAAGAAACAGTGCCCGCACGAGATCGTGAAGGGCACCACCACCCGGTCGCCTTTCTTCAGATTCGGAACCGCCCTCCCAGTTTCCACCACTCCAAAGGCAAACTGGCCTTCCGCCCGGCTCGGGGGGCGCCCTGAACCGCCCTGCTCGCGGTGCCGATGGAGATCGCTAGATACGCGTTCCGGAGCGGATCACGGCGTTCTTCGGGATAACGACGATGCCATCGCGAACAAAGAAATTGTCGCCATCCATCTTATCCGGTTTGCCCTCGGGCGTGATCACCACGCCGTCTCCGATACAGGCATTTTTATCGATAATGGCGGTGTCTATATAGCAGTTTTTGCCGATGCCCAGATTCGGGCCATCCGGCTCGCGCGCCGCCTGATCCATGTCGTAAAAATCCGCGCCCATGTGGACGACATTTTTGAGCGTCGTGCCGCTGTCCACATAGCCGCGCACGCCGATGAGGCAGCGCTCCAGCGTGGCGTTGCTAATGATGCAGCCATCGGACACGACCGCGTTGCGAATGGTGGCGCTGTTGATCTTGCTGGCGGGCAGGAAACGCGCGTGAGTGTAGATCGGGTTCGAGGAATCGAAGAAACTGAACGGCGGCAGCTCCATAGTCAGGGCCAGATTGGCGTCGAAAAAAGCCCGGATGGTCCCGATGTCCTCCCAGTAGCCGTCGAAAATATTGACCAGCACCTTGTGGCGGTCGATGGCCCACGGGATGACGTGTTTGCCGAAGTCCACCATCTCGTTATCGAGCGCCTTTTCGAGCACCTTGCGGTTGAAAACGTAGATGCCCATCGAGGCCTGATAGAGCTGCTCGCCCGGGTCCCGGCCGAGTTCGCTCAGCAGCGCCTGGGGAATGCTCAGCTCATCGAGCAGCTCGTCGGTCTGCGGCTTCTCATCGAAACGGCTCACGCGCTTATTGTCGTCCGTATGCATGATGCCGAAGGCGGGAGCCGCCGCGCGCGTCACGGGGATGGTGCAGAGCGTGATGTCGGCCCCGTTTCGGATGTGCTCCGTGAGCAGCGCCCGGTAATCCATGCGGTAAAGCTGATCGCCGCTCAGAATGATGAAATATTTGTAGGGCCGCTGCAGGAAATCACTCAGGTTTTTTCGCACGGCGTCGGCGGTGCCCTGATACCACTGCCCGCCCTCCACCGTCTGCTGCGCGGCCAGGATCTCGACGAAGCTGCGGGAGAAGCGATCGAACTTATAAGAAGAGGCGATGTGCCGGTGCAGCGAGGCGCTGTTAAACTGGGTGAGCACGTAGATGTGCCGCAGCCCGGAGTTGATGCAGTTACTGATCGGGATATCGACGATCCGATACTTGCCCGCGAGGGGGACGGCCGGTTTCGAGCGGTCCTTGGTCAGCGGGTAGAGACGCGTGCCGGCGCCGCCGCCCATGATGATGGAAAGGGTCTGATTTTCGACGGAAGAAAGGTCCTGGAAGCTCATGGGGAAAAGTTGGAAATCGGAGTGTGGGGGACGGCCCCTCCATAGTGCAAGCCTCCGGATGGGGAGCACACGCGGCCCGCGTGGCTCCGCCCGGCGGCTCGCCGAACCCGACACGCGGGACGCGTGTGCTCCCCAGGCTTGCCGCGCATGGGTCTTGCTGACAAGGTGCGGCAAGTATGTGCGGCATCATCGGTTACATCGGTCACGCGGAAGCGGTTCCTGTCCTTCTCGACGGTCTGCGCCGACTGGAATATCGCGGCTATGACTCGGCGGGCGTGGCCGTGCTGAATGGCAACGGCATCGAGGTGCGCAAAAAAACCGGCCGCATTGCCAACCTCGCCGGTCTCGTCAAAGAGCAGCCGGTGAGCGGTCATGTCGGCATCAGCCACACCCGCTGGGCCACGCATGGCGGCGTGACGGACGACAACGCGCATCCTCATTCCGATCAGAGCGGCAAACTCTCGCTCGTCCATAATGGCGTCATCGAAAACTACCAGACGCTGCGCGAGGAACTGACCGCGCGCGGGCACACGTTCAAGTCGCAGACCGATACCGAGGCGCTCGCCCATCTTATCGGCGACGCCTACGACCAGCTCGGCGGCGAGCCTGCGCGCGAACGCCTGCTCGAGGCCCTGCGCGCGGCCCTGAAACGCTGCGTCGGCACCTACGGCATCGCCCTGATCCACCAGGATGTGCCCGACGTGATCCTCGGCGCGCGGCGCGGCAGCCCGCTCGTCCTTGGGGTGGGCAAACAGGAGAACTTCCTCGCTAGCGACGTGAGCGCGGTCGTCGCGCGGACCCGCGATGCCGTTTACCTGAGCGACTACGACATCGTGTGCGTGACGGCCCACGATTTCGAAATCACCTCCCTGCGGGGCGGCAGCTCGGAATACGAGGTGAGCAAGGTCGAAATGACCGAGGACGACGTGGGCAAAGGCGATTTTCCGCACTACATGCTCAAGGAAATCCACGAGCAACCGGCCACCGTGCACGACGCCATGCGCGGCCGTCTTTCGCTCGAGGAAGCGACCGCGGTGCTCGGCGGCCTGGAAATGACCGCGCGGGAACTGCGCGAGATCGACCGCATTGTCCTCTCCGGCTGCGGCACCGCCTTTCACGCCGCGATGGCGGGCGAATACATCATCGAGACGCTGGCGCACGTGCCGGTCGAGATCGAGTATGCCAGCGAGTTCCGCTACCGCAATTTGCCGATGGCGAAAAACACGCTGGTCTTCGTGGTCAGCCAGAGCGGCGAGACGGCCGACACCCTGGCCGCGCTCCGCGAGAGCCAGCGCAAAGGCCACCGCACCCTCGGCGTCTGCAATAACGTCGCCAGCACCATTGCCCGCGAGAGCGACGGCGGCGTTTACATGCACGCCGGCGTCGAGATCGGCGTCGCCGCCACCAAGTCCTTCACCTCGCAGGTCACCATCATGACGCTCCTCGGGCTGCTGCTCGGGCGCATCCATCACCTTTCCAGCAGCGAGGGACTCCGCATCATCCACGAGTTGGAGGCAATTCCGGACAAGATCACCGAGATCCTGAGACAGAGCGACCACATCAAGGCCATCGCTGAAAAATACTTCTGCGCCCAGGCCATGATGTTTCTCGGCCGGCAGTTTAACTTTCCCATCGCGCTCGAAGGCGCGCTGAAGATGAAGGAGATCAGCTACATCCACGCCGAGGGCCAACCCAGCGCCGAGCTCAAGCACGGCGTCATCGCGTTGATCGACGAGAAGCTGCCCAGCGTGATGATCGCGCCCGACGATTCCGTCTTCGAAAAAAACGTGAGCAACATCGAGGAAATCCGCGCCCGCAAAGGTCCTGTCATCGCCATCGGGACGCAGGGCAGCACCAAGCTGGAGCAAGTGGCGGACGACGTGATCTACATCCCGCCGTGTCCCGATTTCCTCTCACCGCTACTCACCGTGCTCCCGCTGCAGCTGCTGGCCTATCATTTTTCCGTGAAGCTCGGCTGCGATGTGGATAAGCCGCGCAACCTGGCCAAGTCGGTGACCGTCGAGTGATCGTAGGACAGGTTTGTAACCTGTCTTGGCGGGGCGGGCGAAGGCGGCGGAGCGGGCCCCCGCCATTTTTCGCGCAAACTTCACCCGCCTCGCTCCGCTCGCCCAGACAGGTTACAAACCTGTCTTACGTTGCAAACCAGATCCCGGTCGCGCCTCGTTCTCAGACTGCGCGTGCTGCATTTTCCTTCGTTGACCCCCGAGAGCGAACAGGGCGGTCCGAAGGACGGGAGTCGTGCTTTCTGCCCGTGAGGTTGCGCTTCCGGAGTTGGGCCAGGGCGTGGCCGGCCCATCATTTTCTCCACCCCCGGCTTGCCAAACCGGGGCGCGTTGTCGAGGCTCGGCGGACTTATGGCATACGACCTCATCGTCATCGGCGGCGGACCTGCGGGCTACGTGGGCGCTATCCGCGCCGCCCAACTCGGTAAAAAAGTGGCCTGCGTCGAAAAGGAAGGCCTCGGCGGCACTTGCAACAACTGGGGCTGCATCCCCACCAAGGCCCTGCTGCGCAACGCCGAGCTTTATCACACCCTGTCGCACAAGGCGGCCGAGTTTGGCTTCAAGTTCGACAACCTCGGCTTCGACTGGAGCAAAATCATCAAACGCTCGCGCGACGTGGCCGGCAAGGGCAAGGCGGGCGTGGAGTATCTCTTTAAAAAGAACAAGATCGACTACGTGCGCGGCACCGCTTCGCTGGGGAAATCCGGCGTGGTCAAAGTAACCGGGGAGGACGGCCAGGAGCAGACGCTCGAAGGCGCCAATATCCTCGTGGCCACCGGCGTGGTGACCCGCGAAATGCCGGGCCTGCCCTTTAAGGGCAAGAGCGTCGTCGGCAGCCGCGATGCCATGGTGCTCGATCCGCAGCCGAAAAGCATGATCGTGATCGGTGCCGGCGCGATCGGCATCGAGTTTGCCTATTTTTTCAATGCTTTCGGCACCAAGGTGACGGTCGTCGAGATGATGCCAAACATCCTCCCCGTCGAAGACACGGAAGTCTCCGAGACGCTGGAGAAGTCGCTCGTGAAAGCGGGCATCAAGATTCTCACCAACACCAAGGTCAGCCAGACCGAGGCGAGCGACAGCGGTGTAAAGATCACCGTGGAAGGCAAGCAAACCGAGACGCTGGAGGCCGATGTCTGCCTCGTGGCGATCGGCGTGGCGCCGCTGCTGCCCGGCGGGGCCAAGCTCGATCTGACCGAGCGCGGCTACATTAAGGTCGGAGACAATTACGAGACGAGCATGAAAGGCGTTTACGCGGCGGGTGACATCATCGGGCCGCCCTGGCTCGCCCACGTGGCCAGCTACGAAGCGATTCAGTGCGTCGAAGGCCTCTTCACCGATCACCAACCGAAGAAAGTCGGCGTTTTCCCAGGCTGCACCTACTGCCAGCCGCAAGTCGGCAGCGTCGGCCTCACCGAGCGCGCCGCGAAGGAGAAAGGCCTCAAATTCAAGGTCGGCAAGTTCCCCTTCATGGCCAGCGGCAAAGCCCGCGCCGTGGGCGAGATCGAAGGTTTCGTGAAGCTTATCATCGGCGAAAAACACGGCGAGATTCTCGGCGCGCACATCATCGGCGCGGAAGCGACCGAGCTGATCGCGGAGCTTGGTCTCGCCATCACGCTCGAAGCCACTCACGAGGATATCGAAGCGACCATCCACGCGCACCCAACGCTCAGCGAAGCGATCCACGAAGCCACCGGTGCCGCCTACGGCGAAGCCATCCACTTCTAACCGACGCCACGGAGGGACGCTCTCTCCGGCCTCCAGGCGCCCAACCCCCGGCAACCGGGAACTAGAACTTCGCCGCCGCGCCGATCTTCACGTAAGGCGCGCCTTCCAGATCGTAAACGTCTTCCGCGCGATGATAGTCGAAGCCACGATGGAAGACATAGCCCGCCGCCAGATCGACGGTGAAACCTTCGCACACCGCGTAGGTCACTCCGCCCCCACCCCGATATTCGGAATAATCCACCACCGCATGGTCGATCCGGTCAGGTCCGCCGCTGTGCTCGCTCGTGCGGAACGAGCCGCCCGCCAGTTCGCCACCCGCCCAGAAAGCCAGCTTTTTGGTGGGCTGGTAAATGAGCCGCGGCTCGGGCAGATAGGCTTTCAGAGTCCATTGCGAATTGATCTTCCAGAGCAGCCCGACCAGCGGCAGCACGGGATACTCGCGCATGCCCGCATAGGAAACACCCAGAATCAGGTAGGCCCGATTGTCCACGAACTCGTAGGCAAAAGCCGCGTTGGTCGGGATGTCGAACGCTCGCGAAGTAATGTCGTCGGAAAAATAAAACCCCGGGGAAGAGCTGATAAATAGACCCACCTCGCCATTCACCACATACTCCAGCCCGACCACCGCCGCCACGCCCTGCAGGGTAGTGTCGACCGGCGCGTCGCTCGTGCTGAAGTCGAACCGATGATAGCTCGCTCCCAACTTTAGATACCACTGGTCGGACAGGGCAAAACGATGCGCCGCATAGAACGCGCTCTCGAAAGCCGATTGGTCGCCGAATTTCCCATTGCCTCGCTCGAAGTCGCTCGAGCCCACATAAGCAGCGGAGGCGGAAATCTCCGTCCGCTCGATCGACTTCATCTCCGGCTCCGGCTCGATGACGGACTTTTTGAAATTCGTGACTTCGTTTCCGGCCAAGGCCACACCCGAGGACGCTAATACTGCAAGGAAGATTCGCTTGAACATGCGGTCAAGCTACTGGAGCCCGGTCCTCCAGCGGAAGCTTTTTTAGCGGCCGATCGGCCGATTTTCAAGGGCGAGGAATCAGGGCAGCGCCTGAGCCACATGGGAATATTTCCCGATGAGGGTTGCCTCTTTCAGCACCTTGCCCTCCATGGCTTTTAAAACGTCGGCGCGCTGGGCAGACTCGGGAAGATCAAGCGGTGAATTCAGCGCATACGCCGTGAAATAATAGCGATGCACCCCGCTGGAGGGACACGGACCGCTGTAACCGGACTTCCCGAAATCGTTCCTGCCCTCCTCGGAACCGGCGGGAGGCGTTGCCGTAAGGAACCGCAGGCGGGTTGGCTCGATATTCCAGACCAGCCAGTGGGTAAATAGGCCTCCCGGCGCATCGCGATCTTCCACGATCAGGGCCAGACTTTTGGTTGCCTCCGGTAGGCGGGAGATCTCCAGCGGTGGACTGGCGTCCTTGCCCTTGCAGGTGAATTCATCGGGAATCATCGCGCCATCGATGAATTCGGTGCTGCTCAAAGTCATGAGCATTTCAGGTTCTATCTGCGCAGGCAGTGAAGCCAAGCTCACCAGTAAGAGGGTTCCGAGCAGAAGGGAGATATTTTTCATAGCCACTGCATCCAAATCGGACCGGCTCCCCTGCCGGGATGCCTCGACCCACCGCCTGCTTTCCACCTAGCAGCCTGTCGGCCTTGCGCGCCATGATATAAAGCGAAGCAGGGCCGCCCGTTTCGTCAGCCCGCCTCAGACCATCACTTTGTTGCCCGCCCGCTTCCGCAGGTTGGCGTCGAGGATCTTCTTGCGCATGCGGAGCGACTTCGGCGTGGCTTCGACATACTCGTCCTGCGCGATGTATTCGATCGCCTTTTCGAGGTTCATCAGCACCGGCGGCGCGAGTTGGACGCCCTTGCCGTCTCCGGAGGAGCGCATATTGTTCAGCTGTTTCGCCTTGCACGGATTCACCGGCATATCCACCGGACGGGCGTTTTCGCCCACGATCATGCCGTCGTAAATTTCTTCGCCGGGCCCGATGAAAAGCCGCCCGCGCTCCTGCACTTTCTCCAGCGCATAGGCGGTCGAGACGCCGTTTTCCATGGAAATGAGGACGCCGTTGTTGCGCGAGGGAATCTCGCCCTTGTGCGGCGCATATTCCTTGAAGAGATGCGACATGATGCCGTGGCCCTTGGTCATGTTCACCAGGTCCGAATCGAATCCGATAATGCCTCGCGTCGGCCCCACCGCCTCCACCGTGACCGTCGCGGTGCCGTGCTCCATGTTCACGATCTCCGCCTTCCGGGAGGCCAGCGACTGGAGGATGTCGCCCAGGTATTCATTCGGCACGTCCACGTAAACTGTCTCCATCGGTTCGAGAATCTGGCCATCCTCGTCCTTGTGAAAAATGACTTCCGGACGCGAGACCAGCAGCTCGAAACCTTCGCGGCGCATCTGCTCCACGATCACCGAAACCTGCATTTCGCCGCGGGCCGCCAGCTTGAAATGGCCGGCCAGCTCCATGTCCTCGACTTGCACGGAGACGTTGGTGCGCGTCTCGCGAATGAGTCGGTCGCGGATCTGGCGCGCGGTCAGGAGCTTGCCTTCGCGACCCGCCAGCGGCGAATCGTTCACGCAGATCTCCATGTTGATCGTCGGCGGATCGATCGCCACAAATTTCAAGGCCGGACGCTCCTCCGTATCGACGAGCGTTTCGCCGATGAAGACATCCTCAAACCCGCACAGTCCGACAATGTCGCCCGCGCTGGCGTGTTTCACCTCGATCTTCGCCAGCCCTTCATGGCTGAAAAGCGTGGTCACATTTCCCCGCTCCCGACGGCCGTCGCCGTGCACGCAGACAATGGAATCGCCCACCGCCACCCGGCCGCTGGTGATCCGCCCGTAGGCGATCCGGCCCAGATAATCGCTGTAATCCAGGTTCGAGACCAGCATCTGGAAATAGCCCGCGTTCGAGACCGGCGGCGAGGGAATGTGCTCCACGATCGCTTCGAAGAGGGGCTCCAGACTTTCGCTCGTTTCGTGGATCTCCTTCATCGCGTAGCCCGCTTTGCCGCTGGCGTAAATCACCGGAAAATCCAGCTGCTCATCATTGGCGTCCAGGTCGATGAAGAGATCGAACACCATATCCAGCACTTTATGCGGGCGCGCATTCTCCCGGTCGATCTTGTTGATCACCACGATGGGCTTCGCCCCGTTCTCCAACGCTTTCTTGAGCACGAACTTCGTCTGCGCCTGCGGCCCCTCGTAGGCATCCACCACCAGCAGCACCCCGTCCACCATCTTCATAATGCGCTCCACCTCGCCGCCGAAATCGGCGTGGCCCGGCGTATCCACGATGTTCACATGGTAATCCTTCCAACGATAGGCGGCGTTCTTGGCCTTGATGGTGATGCCCTTTTCCCGCTCGAGATCCATCGAGTCCATCACGCGATCCGTCATCGCCTGATTGGCCCGGAAAGTCCCGGTCTGTCGCAAAAGTTGATCCACCAGCGTGGTCTTTCCGTGATCGACGTGAGCGATGATAGCGATGTTTCTGATATGTTCCATGTCCGGCAAAAGGTCGGGGACTATGGACGGGGGGGCGGAGCGAGTCAACGCGGGGCTTTGGGGGAGAATCGGCCCATGCGTTTGCCTGGAACGTTCGGGGCGGTTAATGCTCTATTTTGCTGGATTGGCGTTCGGCGGAGTCATTTAAGCCGTTCTGCTTGCTGGCAAATAGAAAGCTGGCAAATAGAAAGGTGACCGGTGCGGTCAGGCCTGATACCTTCCAATCCCGCCCGGCGCCCGGCGCCCCCGCAACCATCCATGATCAAGGTCGAAAATCTCACGAAAAGCTACGCCGGCTTCACCGCCATCAATGACCTCAGTTTTCAGGTCGCCAAAGGTGAAATTGTCGGTTTTCTCGGGCCCAATGGCGCTGGTAAGAGCACCACCATGCGCATCCTCTCGAGTTTCATGCCCGCCACTTCCGGGCGTGCTCTCATCAATGGGTTCGACGTTTTCAGGCAGGCGGATCAGGCCCGCCAGAGCATCGGCTACATGCCGGAAAACGTGCCGCTCTACCCCGATATGCGCGTCGGCGAATATCTGAGCTATCGGGCGGCACTGAAAGGCGTGAAAGGCCGGAAGCAAAAGGCGCGCGTCCTGGATGTGATCGAGCGCTGCAGCCTTGGCGATGTCCGGCGGAAGCTCATCGGCACCCTCTCAAAAGGGTATCGCCAGCGAGTCGGACTGGCAGATGCCCTTGTCCACGAGCCCGAGTTGCTCATTCTGGACGAACCGACGATCGGGCTAGATCCCAACCAGATTCGCCAGGTCCGCGAGCTGATCAAGGGTCTCGGAAAACATCATACCATCCTCCTCAGCACCCATATTTTGCCCGAGGTCGAGATGACCTGCAATCGGGTCATTATCATTAACAAGGGCAAGATCGAGGCGTCCGACACGCCGGCCAATCTGCTCAGCCAACTCCGGGGCGTGGGTGGCGTCCGGCTGGAAGCACAACCCGGTCTGGATAATGGGCGCGAGTGGCTCGAGAAGGTCACCGGCGTTCGCGAGGTCACCGAGACCGTCGAGGGCGATTGGAAGCTATATCAGCTGCGGATCGAGACCGGGGCCGATCCCCGCGAGGAGATCTATCGATTGGCCGCCCAGCGTCGATGGGCGCTCCGCGAACTCACCCGCCAGCGCGCCACCCTGGAGGATGTATTCATCGAAGTCACCCAATCGGACGTGTAAGCTTTCCCTAGTTCGCCTCATTATTTTCATGTCAAAGTTTCTCACTCTCCTGGGTCGCGAGATTAAGTCCTACTTTTACTCGCCCATTGCCTATGTCGTTCTCACCTTTTTTCTGCTCATCACGGGCTTCAATTTTTATGTCTGCGTCTCCCTGCTGAATCAGGGGCCGACCGGTGTCACGGTGCTGGAGGCGTTTTTCAACACCGTGACCTTCTGGTGGAGCTTCGTGCTGATCTTCCCGCTCATCACCATGCGCACCTTTTCGGAGGAGTTTAAGATGGGCACGGTGGAGCCGCTCATGACGGCTCCGGTCGGCGATTGGCAGGTGGTGCTGGCGAAGTTTTTTGGAGCCCTCTTTTTCTACGTGGTGCTCTGGTTGCCTAGTCTCGCTTATTTCTGGCTGTTCCAAAAAATCACCCTGGCGGAGGCGGCCTACGCGCCCGGCGCGTTCGGTGGCAGCTATCTGCTGCTGCTGCTGCTGGGCATGTTTTATCTCTCCATCGGTTGCTTCGCCTCCGTCCTCACTTCCAATCAGATCATCGCGGCGGTGATCTGCTTTTGCGCGGTCACGCTCACTTTCTTCTCCGGGCTGCTCTGGATGTTTATGAGCAGCAGTTTTTCCGGTGCGACGCGCGATCTCATGGCTCAGGTGTCCGCCATCGAGCATATGATGAACTTTTCGAGAGGCGTCGTCGATACCCGCCCGATCGCGTTCTATCTATCCATGACCTGCTTGATGCTTTTCTTCACCCATAAGGTCTTTGAATCCCGTAAGTGGAGAGCCTGATTTTGCCATGGCTAAGAAGGTAAAAATCAAACGCTTCCAAATTGGACTGAACGTCCTCATTCAAATGGTGACGGTGCTCGCCCTCGTCGTGCTGGCAAACTATTTTGCCTTCCGGCACTTCCAGCGGTGGGATTTCTCGCGCAGCCAGAAATATTCCCTGTCCGAGCAGACCCGCCAGGTGCTGGGCACGCTGAAGGAGGGAGTGAAGTTTATTGTTTTCTTCGCGCCCGACGCGCGCGTTCCCGGGGCTGACCTGCACGATGATGTGGAGAATCTGGTGAAGGAGTATCAGTACGCTTCCGATGGCAAAATTTCGGTGGAATATGTCGATCCGTTCCGCGACCTCAGCCGGGCGCGAGAGCTGCTCGCAAAATATAAATTCGGGGTCGAAAACGTGGTGGTGGTCGATTACGACGGGCGCTCGAAAGTCGTTAATGCCGCCGACATGGCGGAATACGATAATTCCGGGATGCTGCAGGGGCAGGCTCCGACTTTGAAATCATTCAGCGGCGAGCAAGCGATTACGAACGCCCTGCTGGAAGTCTCCGAAACCAAGCGCAACGTCGTGCGTTTCCTGCAGGGGCAGGGCGAGCCGGAGATCGGCGGCGGCAGCCTCTCCACGCTGCGGACTTATCTGCAACGCCAGAACCTGGATATTCAGACGACCAATCTGCTGGAGGTGCCGGAGATTCCCGCGGGCGAGCAGGTCGTGGTCATGCTTGGCCCGCAATATGATCTGTCGAATCGTGAAATTGAGCTGCTCCGCCAATATTGGGAGGCGCAGGGCCGGCTCATCATCGCGCTCGAGCCCACCGCCGCGACGCCCAAGCTGAATGCTTTCATCGCCAGTCTCGGCGTGGTGCCTCAGGACGACCGGGTCGAGGCCACCGTCACGATCTCGCCCGGCCTCACCGGTATCGTGAATACAGCCGTCGCCGCGTTCGTGCCGGGTCTCCCCATCACCACCAAGGTGGGCGGCATCACCACGCGGCTGGCCGGCGCGTCGCAGTCGCTCGCTCTGCAGACGGTGACAGCGCAGGCCTCCGGCATCAAGCTGCAGCCGGTCTTGCAGGCGGTGGAAGGTTTTTGGGGCGAGACGGAGTATAGTGGCGGGCCGGAGGCTCCGGTCTATTTCGACCCGCAGAAGGACCACGGCCCGCCGCTGGTGATCGGCGCGGTGGCGGAAAAAGGCGGCGTGGCTGACGCGCGGATGCAGGTCCAGAACGCCCGCGCGCTCATCGTCGGAAACGCCGGTTTCCTGGGCGATCAATCCATGAGCGAAGCGAACCTGGATTTCTTCCTCAATACCGTGAATTGGATGATCGACCGCTCGGAGATGATCGGCATCGCGCCGAAAACGCCGACCATGTTTTCGCTCAATCTCGATCAGGATATCATTGGCCGGATCGCGACCATCGTCATGCTCATCATTCCCGTCGGCGCGGCGGCGCTCGGTATCCTTGTCTGGGCGGTTCGGCGGCGGTAGCGTTCCAACATGAAAGTCAGGACTACCTTCCTCCTTCTAATCGTTGCGGTGGCGGCCTTCGTCTTCATCCGCCTCTATGATCAGAATAATCTGACGACGCGCCAGGCTCAGGAACAAAAAGCCGAGGTCTTCGAAAAGTTCGATCGCGACAACCTCAAGTCGATTGAGATCAAGACGGGGGATGAAACCATCTCGCTGAAGCAAGAAGAGCAAGGCTGGTTCGTCGATGTGCCGGTGCGCGATCGCGCCGACCTGTCCTCCCTGACCCGGCTGCTCACTTCGCTGGAGTCGCTGACTAGTCAGGCCAAAATCGAGGATGTCTCGAAAGACAAGGTGAAAGAGTTCGGCCTGGATAAACCGGCCATTCGCGTCCGATTTGAGGGTGAGGGCATCCCGAGCAAGTTTGCCATTGGCGACGACACCGCGGCCAGCGAGGGCCGGGCTTTCTACGCCCGGATTTCCGATCGGGACACCGTCTATGTGATCGAGAGCGTCCTGAAGCAGCAGTTGATGCAAGCGTCGGCCGACTTCCGGGATCGCCGGCTTATGACTCAGCGGGCGCAGGACGCCACCCGCCTGGTCATCCATTTGAAGACCGGCGATCTCGAATTGGTGAATGAGAACGACGAATGGGTGCTGGTGAAGCCCTTCAAAGCCCGCGGCGATTCGCGGAAAGTGCGCGATCTCCTGGCCGCGCTGACCACCGCGCGGGTGGAGGCGTTCGTGACCGGCGACGACGCCCAGGAAGACGACGGGCTGACCGAGCCCGCCGGTTCGGTGGATCTATACTTTAACGACAGCGACCAGCCCGAGACGATTAAGTTTGGCCGGTCGCCGGAAAAGAACCCCGACACTGTCTATACATCCGTGTCGTCGCGGATTGGCGTCTTCCGGGTGACGAAAGCCGCGGCCGCTTTGCTGGAGCAACAACCTAATGATCTGCGCGATCGCAATCTGATTCGCCTTAACCCGGATATCGTGGACCGCCTCACTCTCACCCCGGCCGGACGCGATCCGATCCAGCTCGCCCGCCAAGGCGAAGACTGGATCATCCGCAGTGCCGACAACCATCCAGCCAACGGACCGGAGATTCTCAAGTTCATGGATAAATTACGCCACTATGCCGTGCAGGATTTCGTGGCCGAGACCGCCTCCGATTTGGAGAAATACGGCCTGGCGACACCGCAACTGAAGGTGAGTTTCAGTAGCTATGCATCCCACAACACGGCCGAGAGCGCCGCCGGCGAAAACCCCATCACCACAGTGCGTTTTGGACGGCCCGCGCAGGGGGAGAAAGCCTATGCGCATGTGGAGGAGGAGTCGTTCGTGGTCAGCGTCGATCCAGGCGTGCTGGAGACCATCCCGACCTCGCCGGCGCAGTGGCGTTCGCTGGTGGTCACCGATCTCGACCCCGCTTCGATTGGGTCGATCGAAGTGCGCAAAAAAGGCGGCGAGCCAGCGACCTTCACCCGGCAGCAGGATGCGTGGACGGGTTCCGCTGGTCCGGTGGATAGCGTGGCTATTCAGTCCCTAGCCAACACCCTGGCCAAGTTGAGGGCCGTGCGCTGGATCGGCGACACCGCGCCCCATCAGGGACTCTCCGACCCCCTCGCTCGCTTCACCGTTAAGACGGGCGAAGAATCGGAAACCGTGCTGGTCGGAAACGTCACCCCTGATCAGATGCATTTCGCGCAGATCGAGGGCGACAGCGGCGTCTTCCTGATCAACGATCCCGATTTTAGAACCATGATGACGACCCTTTCCGCTCCGAGAGCGGAGCCAGCGCCGACCCCCTCGCCGCAGCCGTAGTTATCCTTTTTGCGTCTTTCGGAAACAAAAACCGCGCGCTGGCCCTCATCATCTCGGGAAAAGTCGCGCCGTCCGGGACTTCGTGCCCGTCCCCCGGGGATTCGCGCGCTACCGCGCCACCCAGCCCCGGGTGAATTCGGCGAGAGATGCGTCCGGACAATGCCCTCAGCGCCAGCGGGAATTTTGCGGCTTTGCAACTCCGCCCTCGTCGGCCGGTTGATCCGCGCTGGCATGAACGACGCCAATTACCTCCACGCCATCGTCCACGACAAATACAGCAACAGCGACAAGCTTCGCGCCTGGAAAAGCGCCAGCCACATCAGACGCGCCCGGCAGCGGGAGAAGAACCGGCTCACGGTTTGTCTTTCATGAACTCGGCGGGATCGGGGCCGAGGCGCTCGCCTTTGTCCAGACCATCGATGGTGGCGATTTCGGCGTCGGTGAGCTCGAAGTCGAACACTGCGGCGTTGGTCTTGATGTGGGCGGCGTCGGTGGATTTGGGAATGACAATGTAGCCGTGCTGCAGATTCCAGCGGACGAGGATCTGGGCGGGATGTTTGTCGTATTTTTCGGCGAGGGTCTTGAGCTCGGAAATGTCGCTGAATTTACCCTGCATAAGCGGGCTCCAAGATTCAGTCTTGATGTCCTGCGCGGCGAGGTAGGCGTGAAGGTCGGGCTGGGTGAGCCAGGGATGGGTCTCGACTTGATCGAGGACGGGCTTGATCTCGGCCTCGGCGAGCAGCTTCTCCATATGCGGTCGGAGGAAGTTGCTCACTCCGAGGGCGCGGACTTTGCCGTCGCCGGCCAGTTTCTCGAAGGCACGCCACGTGTCCATGAAGTCGAAGCCGCAGGGCCAGTGCATCAGATAAAGATCGACGTAGTCGGTATCCAGTTTCTTCCGGCTGCGCTCGAAGGCTTTGAGGGTGGCGTCGTAGCCGTGGTCTTCGTTCCAGAGTTTGGTGGTGAGGAAAATGTCGTCGCGCTGGCCGAACTCGCGCACGGCCCGGCCGACGCTCTCTTCGTTCTCGTAGGCGTCGGCGGTGTCGATGTGGCGGTAGCCGGCTTCGAGGGCGGCACGCACGGCGGAGGTGGCTTCGCGGCCGTCTTTGGATTGCCAGGTGCCGAGGCCGATGGCGGGGATCCGCACGCCGTTGTTCAGGGTGAAAGTGTCGGAAAGGGTGGTGATATTCATACGGTAAACTTTCGCGGCGGCGAGGCCGGCCGGGGGTCGCGGCTGCCGCTTCTCTTTCCCTTCGGTGGCGGGAGGCGGATTACCATCCGTGGCGGGTCGGCTGACCGGTGCGATCGATGAAGGTGCCGCTCTGCGCGGGCGTCAGAGCGAGCAGGGTGCGGCCGATGGCGGTGCCGGAATCCTCGGTGGAAAGCGGGGCGTTTTCTCCTCCCATTCGGGTTTTGACCCAGCCGGGGTCGAGGGCGACGACGGTGATCCCGCTCGGGGCGTATTCGGCGGCGATGGCGCGGGTGAGCATGTTCAGCGCGGCCTTGGAGGTGGCGTAGGCGTAGTAATGGAAGTCGTTTTTGTCGGAAATGCGGCCGGCTCCGCTGGAAATATTGACGATGCGTGGGTGGTGGCCTTTTTCGAGAATGGGCGCGAAGGCCTGGATCATCCGGGCGACGCCGACGACATTGGTGTCAAAGGCGGCGCGGAAATGATCGAGCGACATGGCGGCGAGCTTTTCGGTGCCTGCTTCGGGGAAGAGACCGGCGTTGTTGACCAGAATGTCGAGGCTTTCGAGGCCAGCGCTGGCGTGGGCGACCGAGTCGTCGGAGGTGATGTCCAGGGCGAGGATGGTGAGCTGGTCGCTGGATCTGGCCAGGCTTTGCAATTCCGGTGAGTTGGAGGGCTGGCGAGTGCCGGCGAAGACGGTGTGACCACCCTCAAGGAGGGCGGTGGCGATGGCGAGGCCGATGCCGCGATTGGCTCCGGTAACGAGGATGCGCTGGCTCATGCAAGAGAATCGGAGCGAAAGGGCGAATCCGATGTCTCCTCTCGAGCATTGGAGCGACGAAGTCGTGAAGCTGCCGCCTGGCCACAGGTGGGGTGCCGATACCGTCTGCCGTTCCGTAGCGCAAGCTTCCAGCCAGTTGTGTTCGGCATCATTTCTGCGTGCCCGGAAGGGCTCTAAAAAAGTGCATTTTTAGACTTGTACTATGGTAATTATAAGATTTGGATGGTTTTATGCCAGACCTTCCCGTTCTCGATGTCAGCC
>JBGTNO010000269.1:0-3352 GCA_041743065.1 Chthoniobacterales bacterium | reverse complement strand
AACGGACGCCGCTTCGGCGACGACGTGGTGGATATCGCGGTCTTCGCTTTGGTGAACGATCTGCGGCCCTCGCCTCCTACCATAGACATCAGCGCCGACGGCATCGACAACGTGAGCGCGAACGACGCGCTATATAACAAGGTGTTTCCCTATGCCAGCACGCCGCATAACGGACGCAACTATGAAGCCAATGTCAACTACGTGAACCCGGGCCTGCCCGCGCAGCCTTAATTCACGTCCTTCCATCGAAAACCGCGCGGCTGTCGGCAATATGCTGGCAGCCGCGTTTTTGTTCAGCACCCACAGAACCCGGCTTGCACTTTCCCCGCACCTTCCCGCTCGACGTTTCACCGCAGAAAACCAATTCTCGTCCAGCCGCGGACTGCTCCGAACCTGGATCGAACCACGGAGCATGCTTCCCATGTCCGCACCCCAGCCTTCCGAACTGGAACTGATCCAGCAAATGTCCGCGGGCGATCAGTCGGCACTGCGTTCCCTCTACGACCGCTATGCCGCGGCCGTTTTCTCCTTGGCCTGTCAGCTCACCGGCAACCAGCGCGACGCCGAGGAGATCGTCCAGGACGTCTTCACCGCCGTGTGGAAAAATTCCTCGGGATTCGATTCGAGCCGGTCCGCTCTTTTTACCTGGATGACCAGCATTGCGCGCCACAAAGCCATCGATCGGCTGCGGCATAATGACCGCCGTCTGCCGGCGCTGCGTTTTTTGCCCGATGGCGGCGAGCCGGATGCTTCCGATCCGGGCGGCAATCCGCGGGACCGGCTGTTAGACCGCGAACAGGCCCGCACGGTCCGCGACTGCCTTTCCGAGCTGCCTGCGGATCAGGCGCAGGCGCTGCTTATGGCCTTTTTTGAAAATATGACTCACCGCGAGATCGCCGAGCGGACGGGCACACCGCTCGGCACCGTGAAGTCGCGCATCCGGGTGGCCCTGCTCGCCTTGCGAGACCGGCTAAAAGGGAGGGCCGCGATATGATGTCCGAGCTCTTCCAGCAACAGGCGGCCGATTTTGTGACCGGAGCTCTCCCGCCCGCCGAGCGCGACGGTTTCCTCGCGGAACTTACCCGCGATCCCCAGCTGGCTGCGGAAGTGGCGGATCTGGAAAACACCTACGCGCAGCTGGCCCGGCTCGCGCCGCCGATTGAACTGCCGCCCGGACTCCGAGAGCGAACGCTGATGGCCGCCACCACCGGCGGGACCGGGGCGAAAATCATCCCAATCACGCACCCAGCGCGTCCTCGCAGAGTCGCCATACTGCCCTGGCTAGCGACCGGACTGGCCGCGGTAACGGCGTTCCTTCTCTGGGTTGACGCCCGCGAACAGCGGACCCGCGCCATGCTCGCAACGGAGAAAGCAGAAGCCGCCGAGCTAGTACGCGACAGGCTCGCACAGGAAGCCGGCGAATTGCGCGGGACGCTGGCACGGTCCGCTTCGGCCGCCGCGAATAACGCCAGCGACCTCCAGCGCCTGCGCTCGGAAAATCAGCGGACCACCGAAGCTCTGCGACAAGCCGAGCAGCGCGCGGAAGTCGCGCGGCTGCAAGTCGTGACCCTATCCTCGAAGCTCGACGCAAGGTATCTCGCAAGCGTGGCCTGGGATGCGGAGCGGCAGACCGGCATCCTTCAGATTTCTCATCTCCCCGCGCGGCAGCCCGCCACGGAATACAAGCTCTGGGTGATCGACGCCGTGACGGGCCAGCCAAAGGGCGCGGGCACCTTCCGGCTCGATGCGGACGGGCGTGCCCGGCTTACTTTCCAGCCGGACAGCACGGTGGGACGGGCGAGCGCGTTTGCCGTGAGTCTAGAAAAAGCGGAAAACGTGAGCGCCCCGGCGCCGAAAGGCCCAATCTTCCTCTCCGGCAGCGGAGCGTAGGTCGGGGGCATTTTACCACGGAGGCGCCCGGAACGACAAAACTGTCGCTGCTACGCAGGAGCCACGCGCGGCATCGGCATCGGTTCCTTGGCCATCTCGGCGAAGAGGAGTTTACGGGTCAGCTCGGACTTCAATTCGCGCGACGCCGGGTCGTCCCAGAGGTTGTTGATTTCGCCAGGATCGCGCTCGAGGTCGAAGAGTTCGCCGTATTCGCGGTTCCAATAGACGGTCAGCTTGTAGCGCGCATCCACGTAGGTCTTCACATGGACGGTGGTCGGCTGATGATGATTTTCGACGGTCACGTGATCGCGCGCGGTCGCGCACTTACCCTGCCAAACCTGCCATTGATCCACCCCCGTCGTGGAACCCGGAACCTTGAGCCCGGCGGCTTTCAGAAACGTCACCGGCAGATCGACCAGCGTCTGCAACGCCTCCGAGCGCGCGCCCTCCGGCACCCGACCCGGGCAGCTCACCAGGAACGGCACACGGATCACATCCTCGTAATGGAACGGTCCCTTCGCCACCAAACCGTGCTGTCCGAGAAAATGCCCATGGTCCGAAGTGAAAACGATCAGCGTATTTTTCGCAAGTCCCGTCGCCTCCAAGTGGTCGAGGATCTTGCCGATGTGGTGATCCATGCAACTCACCATGCCGTAGTAGATCGCCATCTCCTTGGCCCGCTGTTCGCGCGACTTCCGATGGCTCTGGAGACCGTGCGCATGGTTCCCGCCCTCCTCGTTGTGCCACTCCGAGAAGTCGGGAGACTCTTCCTGGGTCATTCCAAAGTGGATCGGGTTGCGGTCGTGCTCGCCCGGTGTGATCTCCGGCACGTCCATCTCGGCCGGATCGTACATCGTGTCCCACGTCGCGGGCACGAGATACGGCGGGTGCGGATCGAAGAAGCTGGCCCAGAGGAAGAACGGCTCGTCCTTCTCCCGGTAGCGATCCAGCCGGGCACTCGTGCGCTCGGCGATCCAGGTATTGTAGTGAAGATCCTCGGGGATGTTCCATCGCCCGAACTGCGGGGGCGTCGTGCCGGTCGGTGGCGCGAAATATTTCCGCCAGTCGAGGCAGCCCTTTTCCTCCAGCCAGATCGCATAGTGCTGGCCGACGTGCGCCTCGTCGGCGTGGTTGCGCGTGAGTTCGACGTGATTGAATCCGTAGAACGGCTCCTTGAAATCGCGCCAAAAATCCAGGTCCTCCAGGACGGATAAGACTCCAGCGAGGGGAATTCCTCCGTGCCCTCGAGTTGCTGGAAATGCGCCTTCCCGATGAGCGCCGCGCTGTAGCCCCCCGCGCGGAAATCCTCGCCGACGGTGTGGACATTCTCCATCAGCTTCGTCCCAAGCGAATATGCCCCGTGTTGGCTGGGATACATCCCCGTGATGATCGACGCCCGCGTCGGCGTGCAGGTCGGGTTCGGGCAATAGGCGCGGTTGAAGAGGGTGCCCCGCCCCGCGAG
>JBGTNO010000268.1:0-10051 GCA_041743065.1 Chthoniobacterales bacterium | reverse complement strand
TCATCGAGCGTGGCCTGCGAGAGGGTTTGGATCGCTTTGATAATGGCGATCTCGAAATGGAGCTTCTTGTTCGGTGCCCACTTCATGCGGCCCTCGGCTTCGGCAAACTGATCGACGAGGTCGAGCAGACGACCCAGCCCGAGTTTCTCGGACTGGGCGGTGAGCGTCTCGGCATCGGTGACGAACTGGTCGTGCTGCAGCGCGGTAGGGTCGGCCTTGAGCACGAGCAGATTGCGGAGATGCCCGATCAGGTCGGCCATCAGGCGGCTAAGGTCTTTTCCGCTGGCGGCCTGTTGATAGACAGCTTCCAGCGCGGCGGGGGCATCGCCATCGAGCACCGCTTCGCAGAGCGAGGTGATCGTTTCCTGGCCGGTGAAGCCGAAGACGGAGAGCACGTCCGCTTCTTCGATGCGATCTCCGCAAAAGGCGACGAGTTGATCGAGCATCGATTCCGCGTCGCGCAGGCCGCCCTCGGCGCCCTTGGCGATGGCGGCGCCCGCTTCCGGGGTGAGGGTAATTTGCTCGTTGGTCGCGATGTATTGCAGATGCTGGGCGATCAGGTCGGCCGGAATGCGGCGGAGATCGAATCGCTGGCACCGGCTGAGAATGGTGGCCAGGACCTTCTGTGGCTCGGTCGTGGCGAAGACGAAAATGACGTGTGCGGGCGGCTCTTCCAGCGTCTTCAACAGGGCGTTGAAGGCCTGCGTGGTGAGCATGTGCACTTCGTCGATGATGTAGATCTTGTAACGCCCGCGGCTGGGAGCGAAGCGGACGTTTTCCCGGAGTTCGCGGACTTGATCGACGCCGTTGTTGCTGGCGCCGTCGATCTCGAGGACATCGAGGCTGTTGCCCTGCGCGATCTCGGTGCAGATATCGCAGACGCCGCAGGGCTCAAGGGTGGGGCCGTGTTCGCAGTTGAGTGCCTTGGCCAGAATGCGGGCGGTCGAGGTTTTGCCGACGCCGCGCGGCCCGACGAAGAGATAGGCGTGCGCCAGGCGCTTCTGCTCGATGGCGTTCTTGAGCGTGCGCGTGATGTGCTCCTGCCCGACGACCTGATCAAAGGTCTGCGGACGATATTTGCGGGCAAAAACCTGATAACTCACGACGCTGGAGAGAATGACGGAACCCGCGGGCGGGATGAAGAACGAAATTTTAAGGGCAAGGTCGAAAACAGCGGATTCTTCCTCCTACTCTTGCTCCTACTCTTAATCTTAATCTCAGATTCCTGAGGGAAGAGGGACAGAGTAAGAGTAAGAGTAGGAGCAGGAGTAAGAGGACGTTCGATCAGCGACCGATATCCTCGTTCCAGAGCTCGGGATTCTCGCGGATGAACTTTTCCATCATTTCGTGGCACTCGGGCAGGTCGAGATCGATGACTTCGATGCCGTGCTCGCGCATGAATTACGGGCCGCCGGCAAAGGTGCGGCTCTCGCCGACGATGACGCGCTTGATCCCAAACTGCACGGCGGCTCCCGCGCAGAAATAGCAGGGCATGAGCGTGGAATAGAGCGTGCAGCCGCGGTAGCTGCCGATGCGCCCGGCGTTGCGCAGGCAATCGGTCTCCGCGTGGGTCATGGGATCGTCGTTCTGGACGCGGCGGTTGTGGCCGCGCCCGAGCAGTTGTCCGTCGCGCATGAGCGCGGAGCCGATGGGAATGCCGCCCTCGGCGAGGCCGGCGCGAGCTTCGTCGAGGGCCGCCTGCATGAAAGGATCGATATCGGACATGGCGGGCAGGGTAGAGAAACCGGGCGGACTCAGGCGAGAGGATTCACCGTCCGGCCAGCGCCTCGCGCAACGCGGGCTCCAGCTCGCGCGGGCCGTTTCCGCCGAGAGCGTGATCGACGTCTTCGAGGCGGCGGATGAGATCCAGCACTTCGCGGCGGGCGTAGGGGCCTCCGGCGGCGGCGCAAAAGTGGGTCCGGCAGCCAAAGGGACGGCCGTCGTAGATCAGGCAGCGGCGGGTCCGCGGATGGAGCAGGGGACAGGCCCCGCCGAGGGCGGGCGGAAGCGATTTTCGGCCGCTGGCGCGAAGGGCACGGGCGGCGACAAGCGCTTCTCCGCGAGTGAGATGCGGGATGCGGCCGGTCAGGTTGAACTGGCAGCACTCCGTCCTCATCAGGCAATCGCGGCGGACGGGGCGCCGGGCGAGATCGTCGTAAATGGCCGCGACTTCGCGCAGAGAGTCGGCGGGAGCTGGGAACGGTTTGGGCAAAAGGTGTCGGTTCGCGGTGAGCGGGCCAAATATGGCACGCCGCTGGCTCTCGGAAAACCTTTCCCGCGCATCTCCCCGGCTGTATCACCTGTATCTTCACGCTTTTGGACGAAACCGCCTCCCCCCACTCCGCCGACTCCGCTGAAGTTTCGGATCCTGCTGAACCGCTGAATTTCCCTGGGATCGAAAAGACGACCGCCCCGGCGGAGAACAGTCTGCCGGGTCCTCAGGTCTCGACGGCGCTGCGCGGACTTTTCCTGCTGGCCGTTTTTTACACCATTTATCTAACGCGCTCGCTGCTGCTGCCGGTGGTGCTGGCGACGATGCTGACGTATCTGCTGGTGCCGCTCGCGCGGCTCGGCTCCAAAATCCGAATGCCGCGCCCGCTTTCCTCGGCGCTCATCGTAATGGGTCTGTTGGCGGCGCTGGGCTTCGGCTTCAGTTCGCTGGTCGAGCCGGCGGCGGGATGGCTGGAGAAGGCGCCGGTGAGTTTCGAGCTCCTGCAGCAGCGCATCCGCCCGCTGAAAGATCCGGTGAAGAAGATGACCCAGGCTTCGGCCGAGATCGAAAAAATCACGCAAGTCGAGTCCGAGGAACCCGCCGTGAAAGTGAAGAAGAAGCCGATGCTCGACGACATTCTCGAGGCGACTCCGGCCTTTCTGGCCAGTTTTGTGACCATGATCATCCTCCTGTTTTTCATGCTGTCGTATGAGGACCAGTTTCTCCGCAATGTGGTCCGGGTGATGCCGACGCTGCGCGATAAACATCGGGCGGCCAATATCGCCCGAGATATCAACCGGCAGGTCTCGCGCTATCTGTTCACCATCACGGCGATCAATGTCGGCCTGGGAGTCTGCGTGGCCGCGGCCATGTCGCTGCTGGGATTGCCGAATCCGATGCTCTGGGGGGTGATGGCCACCGTCCTGAATTTCGTGCCCTACGTGGGGGCGCTCACCGGCGTCGTGGTCATGGGACTGGCCGCGATCCTGAGCTATCCGAGCATCGGCTGGGCGATGGTCTTCCCGGCCACCTATTTCGCCCTCACCACGATTGAGGGAAACTTTGTCACCCCGATGATTCTGGGCCGCTCATTCACCATGAGCCCGATCTTCGTCATCTTCGGCGTGCTGTTCTGGACGTGGCTGTGGGGCATCCCCGGCACCCTGCTGGCGGTGCCGATCCTGGTGACCTTCCAGATCTTCTGCACCCACATCGAGAAGCTGCATCCTTTCCGCGATCTGATGGAGAAATAACGGCCGGTCGCCCGCGCCCGCGAACGCGGTCTTGAATTAAGGCGCCGCTTCCCTACGGTGGGCCTCTTTTCCGCCGATGAAACCGCTGCCCGGATTCCGTGACTTCCACCCCGCCGAGTGCGCGCGCCGGGATTACATCCTGGCCACGTGGCGCGAGGTGGCGCGGCGCTACGGCTTCGTCGAATACGACGGCCCGGTGCTGGAATCGATGGCTCTCTACGAGAAAAAGAGCGGGGGAGAACTGGTCGGCCAGCTCTTCGATTTCGAGGATAAAGGCGAACGCCGCGTCGCGCTTCGGCCCGAGATGACGCCGACGCTGGCGCGCATGGTGGCCGCCCGCGAGCGCGATTTCAAAAAGCCGCTCAAGTGGTTTTGCTGTCCGCAGTTTTTCCGCTACGAAAAGCCCCAGCGCGGGCGCGGGCGGGAGTTTTATCAGTTCAACGCCGACATCATCGGCGAAACCTCGGCGGCGGCGGACGCCGAACTGATCGCGCTGGCGATCGATACCCTGCGGGCTTTTGGGCTGACGGAGAACGATTTCGTCGTTCGGGTCAGCACCCGCGCCGAGTGGGCAGCTTTCCTGGAAAAACGAGGTCGGGCCGAGCGGATGGCCGAATTCCTGGCCGTGATCGATAAAATCGAGCGCTCCCAGCCGGAGGAACTGGCAAAACAGCTTCAGCCCTTCGGCGTTTCGCTGGAAGAAGTGCGGATGGAACTCTCGAAACCAGCGGAGCAGTGGGAGACGGGCGCCGCGTTGCTGGAGGATTTGCATGCGCGCGGTCTCACCAGTTTCATTCAATTCGATCCGCGCATCGTGCGGGGGCTGGCCTATTACACCGGTTTCGTCTTTGAAATTTTCGATCGCGGCCTGAGCGAGCGCGCCCTGGCGGGCGGCGGACGCTATGACAGTTTGCTCAGCCTGATCAGCGACGGTCGGGTCGATCTGCCCGCGCTCGGCTTCGGCATGGGCGACGTGGTGCTCGGCAACATGATCGACGACACGCCCGCCGCCGCCGCGAAACGCGACGCCTGGCTGGCCGCGAACCGGGCCATCGACGGCTACATTATCGTCGCCCAGGAAGATCGCCGCGGGGAAGCGCTCGCGCTCGTCCAGCAACTGCGCGATGCCGGCCAGCGCGTCGATTTCCCGCTCACTTCGGCAAAAGTCGGCAAGCAATTCCAAACCGCCGAGCAACTCGGGGCCGCCTGGACCGTCCTCATCGGCGACGAATGGCCGCTGGTGAAATGCAAGACCCTCGCCACTCGCGCGGAAATGCTGCTTCCCCCCGAGGAGCTTCTCGCGCACCTTTCCCCTCCCGAAATTTCCGACTGATCATGTATCGCACCCACGACTGCGCCTCCCTTCGCCCCGAGCATATCGGGCAGACTGTCACGCTGTGCGGATGGGTTAATTCGAACCGGGATCATCACGGCGTTCTTTTCATCGATCTGCGCGACCGCGAAGGCGTCACCCAAGTGGTCTTCCGGCCGGAAGAGCACGCCGAGGCGGCCGCGTCTGCCCACAAGCTCCGCGCCGAGGACGTGATCCAGATCACCGGCATCCTTTCCCAGCGCCTCGAAGGCACCGAAAATCCCAAGCTTTCCACCGGCGACGTCGAAGTGGTGGCCAAGTCGCTCACGGTGCTCAATAAAGCCGAAGTCCCCCCCTTCCCGCTCGACGATCCGAAGGTCAACGAGGATCTCCGCCTGGAATATCGCTACCTCGACTTGCGCACCTCGCACATGTTGCGCAACCTCAAGCTGCGCCACCGCGTGGTGAAGGCGATCCGCGATTATCTCGACGAGGCCGGCTATTGGGAAATCGAGACCCCGATCCTCTCGAATCCGACCCCCGAAGGCGCGCGCGATTTCCTGGTGCCGTCGCGGCTCAACCCGGGCACTTTTTACGCCCTGCCTCAGGCGCCGCAGCAGTATAAGCAACTCCTGCAAGTCGCCGGGTTGGAGAGATATTTCCAGATCGCCCGCTGTTTCCGCGATGAGGATTTGCGCGCCGACCGCCAGCCGGAGTTCACCCAGATCGACCTGGAAGCGTCGTTCGTCACCGAGGTGGAAATCCAGACGCTGATCGAGGGCCTGCTCGTCCGCATTTTCGAGGTCGCGCGGGGAATCACCATTCCGACGCCCTTTCCGCGGATGAGTTACGCCGACGCCATGAACCGCTTCGGCTCGGACAAGCCGGACACCCGTTTCGGCCTGGAAATGGTGAGTCTGACCGACATTTTCGCCCAGTCGCAGTTCAAAGTCTTCCGCGCCGTCGTCGATGGCGGAGGCGTGATCAAAGGCCTGAACGCGAAAGGCGCCGCCGCCGCGCTCAGCAGGGAACAGCTCAAAAAATGGGAGGAATGGGTGAAGATGGAGTTTGGCGCGAAGGGCCTCGCCTACCTCAAATGGAGCGCGGGCGGCGAATGGGAATCGCCGATCGTGAAGTTCTTCAGCGAAGCCGAGAAAGCCGCGCTCAGCGAGCGGCTGGGTTTCGCGGAGGGCGACGTTCTTTTCTTCGGCGCGGACCAATGGGAAGCCGTCTGCGAAGTGCTCGGCCGAGTGCGGCTGCGTTGCGCCGATCTGCTCAAGCTCACCGAAGGCAGCGACGCGCTCAATTTTCTCTGGGTGGTCGATTTTCCGCTGCTGGCTTATTCCGCCGAGGATGCGAAGTGGGTCGCGGTGCATCACCCTTTCACTCGCCCGCTCCCCGAAGACGTGGCCAAAATGGAAGGCGATCAGCTCGGCGAAGTCCGCGCCGTGGCCTACGATGTGGTGCTGAACGGCGTGGAACTCGGCGGCGGTTCCATCCGAATCCACGAACGCGAACTGCAGGAGAAACTCTTCGCCACCCTCGGCATGGGGCCCGAAGAACAGGAGGAAAAATTCGGCCACCTGCTGCGCGCTTTCAGTTTCGGCGCGCCTCCCCACGGTGGCGTGGCTCTGGGCCTGGATCGTTTGATCATGCTCATCGCCGGAGCCAGCAGCATCCGCGACGTCATGGCTTTCCCCAAGAACAACCGCGGGGTGGATCTAATGACCCATTCGCCGGCGGAGGTGGATTTCAAGCAGCTCCGCGAAATCTATATCCAGAGCGCCGCTCGCCAGGCCGACCCTTCTCCGGTCTCCTGAAGCGGGACGGCGGCTAAAAACGGGCGCGAATGTCGTCGCGCACATCCCGCACGCCGTCGCGGGCACTATCGCGCGAGTCATCGAGACGATCTCGCGCTGAGTCTCTGCGATCATCCCGACGGTCGTCGCGATAGTCTCGATCATCCCGATCATCCCGGTATCTGTCCCGACGATCACGCCAGCGATCGTTTCGATCGTCCCGGCGGTACACGCGCACGTTGGCATCATTCGAGCGCCAACGGCGTGTCGGCTGATCGTAGATCACCAGTCGCCCGCCGTTCCGATAATAGTAGCGATCATCGCGATAGATCAATGGACCGTAGTTGCGCGAGTAAGGAGAGCGCCCGGCGTAGTAAAAATCGGCTCCGCCATCGTCGTAGTATCCACCTCGGCTTTCCACGGAAACGAAACCGGGCTCGTCGCAGGCCGCCAGGGCCAGACTGAACGCAACGGGGAGGAGAAAAATAAGTTTGTTCACTGACTCAAGTTCGTCAGCCCGTGAAACTCCGGCTGTGGGGGCAAACGCTTTTCACCGAAGCCGGAAACCCGATCGAATCCGCACGGCACGGCCCTAGCTCGCGAGCGCTTCCCGGCCTCGGCCTTTCAGCTTGCTCTCCAGACGCTGCACCTGGTTTTCCAGCGCATCCACCGTGCCGAGCATCGTCTGATACAGCTCTGTCGTTCCCTCCAGATTGGCCCGCAGGTTTCCAACCATGGCGGTCAATCCTTCGCGCGCGCTTATGGCGTGGTAGAGCTGCGTCTCGGTCCGGAGCAGAGCTGCCCGCGCCTCCGCCAGCTCCACGTCGAGCCGATCGCGGTGGGCATTCAGCTCGGCCACTTCAGCCAGCTTGACGTTCGCTTCGTCCAGCCGGGTCTGGAGTTCGTGGACCGTTTTTCCCCGCGCCGCGGCCTTCGCGCGCTCGTCTTCCAGCTTGTTTTCGAAAGCGGTGAGCTTTTCGGCGAGAGCCTTCGTCTCCGACTGGCGGGCGGCCAGCTCCCGCTCCAGAGCTGCCTCCTTTTTTTTCGACTGCTCGCGGAAGACCTCCAGTGCCAGCGTCGCCTTGCCTGCCTCCGCCTCGCATTTCCCGCGCTCGATCCGCCACTGCTCGATGATTTTCCGGGCGGCTTCATCCTCTTTCCGAGCGGTCGCCACCGAATTTTCCCACTCCCGGAGATGCCGCTGCGATTCCGCCTTCGCGTGCGCGCCGGTCTTTTCCGCTTGTTCAAGCCGGTCGCCCAACGTCTGAAGCGACGCTTCGGCCTGCCCGGCCCGTTTACGTTCGCGGCCCAGTTCCTCCTCCAGTGCGTCCACCCGGCTTTTCCGCGTCGCCGATTCCCGCACGCGGATCAGCCCGGTGTCCCCCTTGGCCGGCACCTTCACCGGCTGGCCGCAGGCCGGGCAGGAAATGGTGAGTCCCGCGCCCGACACATCGACCACCAACTGCTGCTGGCAGCCGCGGCAGTTGAAAAGGATATCCGGCATGGCAACGGAACATCGTAGCAGGATTGATGCAACTTTGCCCGCCCCTTTTGACGGCGCCAGAACGGTTCCCGCGGGCTGCGACGGAGATCGCCAACCCGCCTTTGACACCCCCGACGCATCCGCCTATCCTCCGCCTCCACCATGAGAAAAGCCATCGCCACCCCCGAGGCCCCCGCCGCCATCGGTCCCTATTCGCAGGCCGTCAGCCAGGGCGCGTGGCTCTTTTGCTCCGGCCAGATCCCGCTCAATCCGGAGTCCGGCGCCATGGTCGAGGGCGATTTCAGGGCGCAGGCCCGGCAGGTGCTGGAAAATCTCGGCGCGGTCCTGAAGGCGGGCGGCGTCAGCTACTCGGATGTCGTGAAAACGACCGTTTTCCTGACCGATCTGAGCGATTTTGCGGAGATGAACGAGATCTACTCGCAGTATTTCGGCGATTCCTCACCGGCGCGCTCCACCATTCAGGTCGCGGCCCTGCCGAAAGGCGCGCGGATCGAAATCGAGGCCACGGCCTGCGGCGGACGCGAAGAATGAGCGCGGAGGTGATCGATCTTTTCCGGCGCACCGGCGCGTTGCTGGAGGGCCACTTCAAGTTGCGCTCCGGCCTGCGCAGCCGGCAGTTTTTCCAGTGCGCGCTGCTGCTTCAGCACACCGGGGTGGCTGCGGAGGTGTGCGCCCGGCTGGCCGCGCGCCTCGCCCACCTCGAGGAAACTTGCGACGCGATCATCTCGCCCGCGCTGGGCGGCGTGATCGTCGGGCACGAGGTCGCTCGCAGCCTCGGCCACAAGCGCCACATTTTCGCCGAGAAAGAGGACGGCCGGCTGGTCCTGCGGCGTGGCTTTCGCATCGAGCCGGGTCAGAAGTTTATTGTGGCCGAAGACGTGGTCACGCGCGGCGGCCGGGTCCAGGAAACGGTGGATATCGTGCGGCAGCACGGCGCGGAAGTGATGGCGGTGGCGGTAATCGTGGACCGCAGCGGCGGGCAGCGTCCCGATTTCGGCTGCGAGTTCATCAGCCTGGTCGAGCTGAAGGTGGAAACGTTTGAGGCCGACCACCTGCCGCCGGACCTGGCCGCGATTCCCCTTACCTCTCCCGGGAGCAAGTAACGGCGGGGGTGTTCTTCTCATAGGCTCTTGGTGAGGAAGGGGACGATGCCGCGGTGGGGATCGATCCAGAAGGATAGCCAAGGATCGGGCGGGATGCCCGCCCTGCCTTTACCGCACGGTCGGTCCAGAGCCGCGCACGATGCGGTAGTCGATGCGCTCGGGGGCGGTCTGGCCGAGGCCCATGAGGGCGGCGGTGTCGAGGTAGGTGCCCTTGGCCAGCACGCCGGGGAGTTTGGCTTCCCGGCGCCAGCCATCAATCAGGCGGAGGGCGGTGGCGTCGATGGCGACGGGGTCGCGGCTGGCGTAGAGGGTGCCGAAGGGGAAGGCGTAGTTGGGGTCGGCGCGCGGCCCGAAGGCATACTGGGCGAGGAGGCCATCCATGAGGTTGAAAACGACTTTTCCGCCGATGCGCTCGTCGGCGTAGAGTTCGGCGAGATAGGGATCGCCGTAGCCGGGGGGCTGGGTGAAGCGGCGCCAGTTATCGAGGGTGCGCACGGTCATGTTGTAGAGGCAGCCGGCGAGGCCGCAGTTCATGTCGTCGCTGAGAACGGGGAGATTGATGACGTGGGTGACGCGCCGGGCGAGGGTCTTGTCGAGAAAACTGGTGGAACTGAGCTGCTCTTCATCGTAATCGCCGGGGGCCAGGGAGGCGGCGGGTTTGGCGCGGAACTTCACGTCGCCCCAGATGAGCTTGCCCAGCACGGCGGAGGTGACCTGCTGCTGGGGATCGTAGCCACTGGCGGGCTCGGTCCAGGCGACCTGATAGCCGGAGCGGGCCGGGAGGTAACCGGCGGCGCGCAACCCGGCTTCGGAGCGGTCCCACACGATCACATCGCGGCGCGGGATGCCGGCCTGCTGGAGACCGCGC
>JBGTNO010000267.1:0-6503 GCA_041743065.1 Chthoniobacterales bacterium | reverse complement strand
GACGGGCTCTGACTGGCTGGCTGGTAGCGTCACAAGGCTGTTGCGATACGTGCCGGCCGGGAGGGGAAGCGGGCCGGGCTGCGTGTTCTTCACTTCAACTTCTCCTACGATGGCAGCGGGAGCGTCGAAGAGCACCTGGCCGGTGACGGTGAACCGGCGAGCCTCCCGTAACGAAGGCGTGGAGCGGACGAGGGCTTCGTAATCCGCCGCCGCTTTATAGGCGGAGTCGAGTTGCACCTCGGGCGGGACGCCGTGGCGGGCGTCGATCAGCCCCAGAGTCCAGTCCGCCCGAATCTCGCAGGCGTCGGATCGCAGGATCATGAGATCGCTCGTCTTCTTCACCGGCGCAAACCGCGAACGCGGGACGGCCAGCGCCTGCGCATCGCGAAACTCTTCGATGGCGGCGCCCATGGCCGTCTCCAATTGATAGACCCGAGCCGTCTCGCTGTCTTTCGGGTCGAGGGTTTTTTCGTTTCGAATGATAGGCAGCGGAAAAACGCCGCCATTTTTCTCCAGAACCTCCCGCAACCGGTCGAGCCGCACCCAGAGATTATTGGTGTTGAAATAGCGATGCTTCGCGATGTCCTGAAAATCGTTCATGTCTGCTGGCGGGCACTGGGCCAATTCGCGCAGCACTAGCCTTCGATCGGATCGCCTCACGGCGAGATGCCCCCCTTTTCGATCGGCCCCGGTCCGCCGCGTGACTTCCATCAGGAAGGAGGTATCCCGCTCGGCAAAGTAACGCAGGATGCGCAAATCGGGCGTGGCCCCCAGATTGTCGGCGTTGGAAATAAAGGCATAACGCACGCCGCTCTCGAGCAGCCGCTCAAGCCGGCCGCTGCCGGCCAGTGCAGCATAGACATCGCCGTGGCCCGGCGGGCACCATGCCAGATCGGGATCTTCCTTCGCTTCCGCCGGGCTCATCGACGCCACTTCGATCTTCGGCACTTTGGACTGGATAAACTCCAGGTCCTCCCGCGATCCCAGATCGGCATAGCGCGCCAGATAATCCATGGAGTCGGAGGAGGTCGAAAAGCTATTCATCAGCAAAAACTGGAGCGGTCCGCGCTCCCGCAGGCGCAGAATCTGCCGGGCCATCAGGTCGAGGAAGTTCAGGCCCTCCTTCACCGGCAAGAGCGTTTTCGCCTGATCCAGCCCCATGCCGGTGCCCAGTCCGCCATTGAGTTTAATGACCACCGTTTGCGCGAGCAGATGGCTATCTTCCCCAGCTTCCGCGAGGGAGTTCAAATCGGGAATCTCGGTGGCTGGCTCGAGCGTATGTTCCGGCAGCAGGCCCGTCTCCCCTTGCCGCAATTTTCGAAAATTTTCCAGAAAAGCTCTGATGGCCGCCTCGCTCTGGGACGCGGCGGCCATTTTTTGTTCGATCATTTTTTCGACGGACATACCCTTGGTATAGCTGGATTCCGCAGCCCCTGACCAATCCAATTGGCCCATGCCCTACCAACCCATCGAAAACTACGGCGTCATCGGCGACCTCAATACCATCGCCCTGGTCGGCATGGATGGATCGATCGATTTCATGTGCTTTCCGGATTTCGATTCGCCCAGCATTTTTGCCCGCCTGCTCGATTCGGAGAAAGGAGGCCATTTCCGCATCGCGCCGACGCGGGAGAAAGTGCGGCACCGCCAGATGTATCTGCCGGACACCAATATTCTGATCACCCGGTTTCTTTATCAGGACGGCGTGGCGGAGGTTTCCGATTTCATGCCGGTCCGGCAAAGCGGGGGCGTCGATCACCAATTGATCCGGCGCGCGAAAAGTGTGCGCGGCAAAATCATTTTTCGTCTCGAGCTGGCCCCGCGGTTTGACTACGCCCGGAAGTCGCACCGCGTCGAACAGCAGGGCGCGGCCTGGCTTTTCCAGAGCGACGATCTTTGCCTGCGCTTTCATGGAGAGCGCGAACTCGACCTCCGCGAGGGCGACGGTTTCGCCGAGTTCACCCTCGACACCGGCGAGACCGCCACCTTCTGTCTGGAGCTGGCGGGGCCGGGAGAGAGCGTGGCCGCCCGGCCCCACTACCAGGTCGAGGCCTTCAAGAGCACCATGAACTTCTGGCGCGGCTGGATCCGGCGCTCCACCTACCGCGGCCGCTGGCGGGAGATGGTGAACCGTTCGGCGCTCGCGCTGAAGCTGCTGGTTTCCCGCAAGCATGGCTCCATCGTGGCCGCCCCGACCTTTGGCCTGCCGGAGGAAATCGGCGGCGAACGGAATTGGGACTACCGCTATACCTGGATCCGCGACGCCTCCTTCACCCTCTACGCTCTGATGAGACTAGGCTACACGGAGGAGGCCGCGGCGTTTATGCAGTGGATCGAGCGGCGCTGCAACGAGCTGGCCCCGGACGGTCAGTTGCAGATCATGTATGGACTGAATGGCAGCCAGCGGTTGACCGAAACCACTCTCGATCACCTCGAGGGATACGAGGGATCGAGTCCCGTGCGCGTCGGAAACGCCGCCCATGCTCAGCTGCAACTCGATATCTATGGGGAGCTGCTGGATTCGGTTTATCTATATAACAAATACGGCGCCGAAATATCCTACGATTTCTGGATGAACCTGACCCGGCTTATCGACTGGGTTTGTGAAAACTGGCGTCAGCCGGATGACAGTATCTGGGAGATGCGCCATACGCGGAAGGAATATTGTTTCTCCCGATTCATGTGCTGGGTAGCCGTCGATCGAGGAGTCCGTCTGGCGATGAAGCGTTCTTTTCCAGCGCCGCTGGAGCGGTGGCGGAAGGTGCGGGACGAGATTTACACTAGTGTCTATACCGACTTCTGGAATCCCGCGTTGAAAGCCTTTGTCCAATCGAAGGGTTCCGACAAGGTTGACGCCTCCTGTCTATTGATGCCCCTGGTGAAGTTTATCGGCCCGACCGATCCGCGCTGGATCTCCACCCTGGAAGCGATCGATCGCAATCTGACCCTGGATTCCATGGTTTACCGATACCATCTCTGCGACGGGGGCTCGGATGGCCTGCGGGGCAATGAAGGCACTTTTTCCATGTGCTCTTTCTGGCGGGCGGAAGCGATTTCGCGCTCGGGCGATCTGAGCCGCGCGAGACTGCAGTTCGAGAAAACGCTGGGCTACGCCAACCATCTCGGTCTCTATGCGGAGGAACTGGGACCGCAGGGCGAACATCTCGGCAATTTTCCGCAGGCGTTCACCCATCTGGCCCTGATCAGCGCGGCCTATAATTTGAACGACAAACTGTCGGCCGCGCATCCCTGAGCGAGGCGTGGCACTCGCGGATTGACCTCTTCCGGCGGGCCGATCTAAAAGCTCCGCCATGCCTTTGGTTGATCTCCCTCTCGAAAAGTTACACCAGTATCAGGGCCGCAACCCGCGCCCCCCCGATTTCGAGGAATACTGGGACCGGGCGCTGGCGGAGATGCGGGCCACCGACCCGGCGATCGAGCTGCGCCCGGCGGAGTTTTCCGCGCCTTACGCGGAATGTTTCAATCTTTTCTTCACCGGCGTCGGCGGCAGCCGGGTGCATGCGAAATACGGCCGGCCCACCCGGGCGGAATCCCCTCATCCGGCGGTGGTGCAGTTTCACGGCTATTCCGGCGGAAGCGGCGACTGGCTGGATAAGCTGCCTTATATGGCCTTGGGCTTCTCGGTGGCGGCGATGGACTGCCGGGGACAGGGCGGCATCAGTGAGGATCTCGGCGGCACCCGCGGCAACACGTTTAAAGGGCAGATCATCCGGGGCCTCGATGACGATCCGGCCCGCCTGGCCTTCCGCCAGATATTTCTGGATACGGCGCAACTGGCGTCGATCGTGATGAGCTTTGAGGAGGTGGACGAAAATCGGGTCGGCGCCTATGGCGGCTCCCAAGGCGGCGCGCTCACGCTGGCCTGCGCCGCGTTGGAACCTCGGATCAAACGGGCCGCCCCGGTCTATCCTTTCCTGAGCGATTATAAGCGAGTTTGGGAGATGGATCTCTCCACGCAGGCTTATGAAGAACTGCGCACCTACTTTCGGCAATACGATCCCCGGCACGAACGCGAGGAAGCGATCTTCACGAAACTAGGCTACATCGATATTCAGCATCTGGCCCCGCGCATCAAAGCGAATATTCTGATGGGCTGCGGGCTGATGGATACAGTGTGTCCGCCTTCGACCCAATTTGCGGCTTATAACAAAATCACTGCGCCGAAGGAGGTGGTGATCTACCCCGATTTCGGTCACGAAGGGCTGCCCGGTTTTGCCGACCGGACCTTTGGCTTTTTGAGCGGTCTCTAGTCTCCCATGCCCTCTCCTCACGCGCGCTCGGGCTGGCGCGGGCTGGCGCCATGGTTCATCGCGCTCGGCCTGTTCTATACGGCGTGGCTGAGCCTGATCTGCCTGGGCCACTATTGGCCAACGGTCACGCGTCACTGGGGCATCGCCCTCGCCATGGCGGCCGGCTCCTACGTCGCCGGGGCCACCCCGATGGGTGGAGGAACGGTCGGCTTTCCTATTCTGGTGTTGCTGTTTCATTTGCCGGCGACGCTGGGGCGCGACTTCAGCTTTGCCGTGCAGAGTGTCGGCATGACCAGCGCAACCATCTTCATTCTGTGTCAGCGGCAGCCGCTGGAGCGTCCGATGCTGGGCTGGGCTCTCCTGGGATCCGGAGTGGGCACTCCGCTGGGCATCCTGCTGCTGGCGCCGCTGATTCCCCCGCTGCTGATCAAGATCGTCTTTGCGGTCATCTGGGCTAGTTTCGGGCTGCTCCACCTTTACCGGCTGAAGGAGATCGCCCGCCATGAAGGTCTCGCTCCCGGGGCGCATCGCTTTGACCGCCACGCCGGCTTCCTGGTGGGCTTTCTGGCGGGGGCGACGATCGCCTCGATCACCGGCGTGGGCATCGACATGGTCCTGTATGCCGTGCTGGTGCTGCTCTGCCAGGCGGATTTGAAGATCGCGATTCCCACCTCGGTGGTGATCATGTCGTTCACCTCTCTGCTGGGATCGGCGACCAAAGGACTCTTCACCGGATTCCAGCCGGGTGTTTTCGAGAACTGGCTGGCGGCCGCTCCGGTGGTCGCGCTGGGGGCGCCGCTCGGCGCCTATGTCGTGGCGAAGGTCGGGCGGCAGCCCACGCTTTTCTTCGTGTCTTTTCTGTGCATCGGACAGTTCATCTGGACGATGTCGGAGGAATGGCCCGCCCTCGGCTGGGGCGGCCTGGGACTGTCGCTCCTGGGTGTTCTGCTCTTCAATTTGTTCTTCGAATGGCTGCATCGCGTCGGCCATCGGCTCGATCGCCGCCAGCGTTTCACCAGAAAATCCGAGCTGGCGGGTGAACTGGAGTGACGGGTGGCCGCGGGCGCATCAGCGGGTTTCCGGTTGTGTTCCGGGGTGAATGGCCGGACGATGGGAGCCGCGTGATTCGGCATCTCTACGTTCATATCCCCTTTTGCCCGAAGATTTGCCCCTATTGCAGCTTCTACAAGGAAGTCTCCGATCGAAATAAGACGCCGGCTTTTCTGGACGCGCTGCTGGCGGAGGTCGATAGCTTGCGGCAGCGTTTCGAGGTTCAGCCGCGCACCATTTTTTTCGGCGGCGGCACGCCGAGCGCTCTTTCCACACCGCAGCTCGATTATCTCCTCCGCGGTTTAAAGACTCGGTTGGACCTGTCGGCCCTGACCGAATGGACCCTCGAGATGAATCCGGCGACGGTCTCGCTGGAAAAGGCGGCGCTTCTGCGCGGGCTGGGGGTCAACCGCATCAGCATGGGCGTGCAGTCATGGGATCCGGCTCTGTTGAAAACGCTCGGGCGGGTGCACGATCGGGAGCAGGCCGAGCGCTCCTACCGCATCCTGCGGGAAGCGGGATTCGACAACGTGAACCTTGATCTGATCTTCGGCGTGCCCGGTCAGTCGATGCGGCAATGGCGGGATACTTTGCGCCAGACTATCGAGATGGGGCCGCAACATATCTCGGCCTACTGCCTGACCTATGAAGAGGACACGGAGTATTTCCGGCAGCTCCAGATCGGATCTCATCGCCCGGATGACGAGCATGACGCCGACCTTTTCGACCAGACGATGGCGGACCTAGTCGAGGCCGGATACGAGCAGTATGAGATCTCCAACTACGCCCGGCCGGGGCGCGAGTGCCGGCACAATCTGGCCTACTGGCTCGGTGATGACTATCTAGGCATCGGCCCCAGCGCTTTTTCCACGGTGGGGCTGGAACGCTGGCAGAATCAGCCGGACGCCGCCGGTTATTCCGAAAAGATCCGGCGGGGCGACAGCGCGGTTAGTTTCCACGAAGCTCTGGACCCCGCGACCAAACTGGCCGAACGCATCATGTTTTCGCTGCGCACGAATCGCGGGGTGTCCCGCTCGGAAGTGGCCGCCTGGCCGGAGGAGGTGGCGACGTTTACCGATCGGGGACTGATGGAGTCGCGGGACTCGCGGCTGGTGCTGACACGGCGCGGGCGGATGGTGGCGGATCACATCGCGGAGGCTTTTATCTAGTCAATCGTGAAAG
>JBGTNO010000266.1:0-4799 GCA_041743065.1 Chthoniobacterales bacterium | reverse complement strand
CGGAAAAAGCGGCCACCGCCAGCGGCACGATCACGATGCCCGCCAAATTCGACAGCACGGTGTTGAAGAGCGCCCCGGCCACATTTCCGCCCACCTGCGCCGTGAGCGCCGCCGCCGTCGCCACCGTGGTCGGCAGCACGCCCAGAAAGAGCAGCCCCATCCGCAACTCCGGCGTCAGCCATGGCCCCCCGAGAAAAGTCAGCGCCAGCGCCACCGCCGGCGCCAGCCCGAAGATCGAGAGCTGCACCAGCGCATGGAGCCTCCAGGCCTTCAAGCCCGCGTGGATCGCCTCCAGCGGAAGCAGCAGCCCTTGCAGGAAAAAGATCAGCGCCACCGCCAGCTTCAGCGTCACCGTCGGAAAAAGCGGCCCTCCGTTGGCGCCGAGCCCTGGCCAGAGCCAGGCCGCCAGGGCACACAGCAGCACCCAGCCGATCATGGCGTTCTGGCGCAGGAGGGACCCGAGAGAAAGGACTCGTTTCACGCGGCTAGAAAAAGAGCGCCAGCACCACCAGCAGACTGAGCGGCGAGAGCAACGTCGAGAGCACCACCGCATTCGACGCCAGCGGTGGATCACCGCCCAGTTCCCGCGCGAAAACGTAGGAAGCAGCCGCCGTCGGACAGGCCGCGAACACCATCGCGATCTGCAGCCCCGGACCCTCCAGCCCCACTGAGCGCGCGGCCAGCCACGTCAGGACTGGACACAGCGCCACCTTCAGCAGCGCCATCACCGTCACCGTTTTCAGCCCTCGCGCGAAAGACGCCCCCGCCATCGAAGCGCCAATGCAAAGCAGCGCCAGCGGCGCGGCTGGATCGCCCAGCAACTCCAGCGTGCGATTCGCGAAGACCGGGAGCGGCGGCCCCCAGAGCGAGATCGCCCCGCCCATCACCGTCGCCAGGATTAGCGGATTGCTGGCGATACCGCACACCGCTTTCCAGGAGCTGCCCCCCCGATGATGCGCGAAGTGAAAAAGCAAGACTGCCGCCACATTATAGATCAGCATGATCGGGGCAAAAATCAGCACCGCCATCCCGATGAACCCCGCATCCTTCCCGCTCGCGCTCGCCAGCACCGGGATCCCCACAAACGCCAGATTCCCGCGAAAAGCCGCCTGCACAAACGTCGCCCCCCGCCCCCCCCGACACCCCATCACCCGGGCGAGGACCAGCGCGATCCCCCCCACGATCAGCACCGCCACCCCCAGCGCCAGGGCCGGCCGCCCCGCCTCCGCCAGTTTCAGCCTGCCCGCCGTGAGACTCGACACAATCAGCGCCGGCAGACTGATGCGATAGACCAAGCGGTTCGCGCCCTCCGCAAAGGCCGAGGTGAACAAGCCCGTCCGCCCCAGCCACCAGCCCAGCCCGACCAGCAGAAAGACTGGCAGGCTGATCGCGAGAATTTCCATACGCCGTAGCACCCTAGCCGCGCTGGGTGATCGCGGCAATGGAGAGCTCGCCCCGTTTTTTTGGGGCCGTTCGTTTTCCGATGGACCCGCCCGCCACAGGAGACCAATCCGCGCTCATGCCTCCAAACTTTGCCTCCTCAGAACGGCCCCGGCTGATGCTTCTCCGCATCCGCCTTTTGAAGTTCAGTTCCTGCTCGTGCTCAAAGGCTCCAGCCGCTTCCCCTGGAGAGCGGGTCGGTCAGACTCCGCTATTTTGGCGGGTATTTCTGATCCCAAGTTGCCGGCCCCATCAAACCTGGCCGACCGCCACCAGGAACGTGGCTGCCAAACCCGGACCCGTTCCATTCCGGCTGGTAGTGCTCGATCAAATGATGTTCGGCGTAGTGCAACCACTGTTCGGCGATGATGAGGTAGCGGCAGGACATTTCGGACGATGCGACATTCATCCTGCCGCCGATCTTTTGGGCGTGCTCTGAAAAGCGGCGCCGCAGGTTGCTTTTCCCGGTCGCTTTCCCAACATAAACTAACTTCGAATCGACATATAAACCGTAGATGCCCGTCTCTTTGGGCGCGTCGAGGGGCGGACTCTTCTCAATCGCTTAAGAGCAATAGGAAATCAATCTGGGATGCGGCCAAGTCGCATGAGAATCGCCGCAAATTCCAGCCCATTTACAAGGACGAGAGGTTTCTTCGCTACTAACGCAGCTTCCGCGATGGCGGCCTTCGAAAAGAAGGATGTCGTAACGATAGCACCGTGCGCATGCGGTTCCAAGCTTCCTCGAGTTTCGGCTACCTCTTTGCTCCCACCGTATGTAGCCATCGTTTTGCTTGCATCTGTAGAAGACCGCCAAAATAAGGCCACAACAGCGAACCAGCGAAGGCGTTTACATCGATCCCACCGTCAGCGGTATAGCGCGTGACCGCTACTCGTTGAAATCCCGTCGCCTCCAGAGCTTCCTTGACAACATATTCAAATCGCTGAGGAGGCAGTCCCAATAAGGAGCGCCGGGCCGCCTCGATTTTGCCGCTGTCTTCTCTTGTTTCTGCGGGATTCAGTTTACTTTCAACTTCCCGCTCCTGAGGATCGCGGAAAATTGAAGCTCGCGGAGCATAAAGATCGCGAGCAATTCTATGGTCGTTCGCCACAAAAATCTCAAGCCCAGCGGTTAGAATTAGCAGTTCGAAGACGACAGTGTCTCTCGTCTCACCGCGGGCGTCAGTTTGCTTCTCGATGAAATGCCTCAGGTACTGGAGGAGCCCGAGAAATTTCCACCTGCGCTGGCCCATCGTTGAATTACGCCGGCTTCCCATGTTGCGAAACCCATAGATCGGGAATTGATTATCGAGTTGGTCAAGGACGCGGCGATTGACGCCAGTGAAGGCTTGAGCGCCTTCTAGGCCGACGGCACTGTACACTAGCACATCTCCTTCAATGCGGTCGTGGTAAGGATTTTCCCGAAGCACTTTTGCAGATGGGTCGGAGGTCATCATCACCAGACGACGGGTCATTCCCGACGGTTCGACAGACGGGCGAATGCCACCCGCATTTCCGACTTTCAGCGCGGAGTAGATCTCTTCGTGCGTATAAAGTGCACCAACTCGAAAAATGGTCACACTCGTGAGTCCGGGTTGTTAATCTTTTGTGTGAAGTAACTCACGCCGACAGTCTCCAAGAGTGCTCGCCTGAAGTCCACTTGGCAATAGCGGCACGGGCAATGAGGTGACGTTTCCAACTTCGATTGCTGATCTTGCGCCACCTCCCGGTCCCGCGCCCTTGTTCCTCGCTATCTTGGCCTTCCAGAACTCTTCTCTCGATTTGGGCATCCGGCAGTGCCGGGGACACCCGTGCCAGAAACAGCCGTCCACAAAAACGGCAAGTCGCTCGCGCCGGAAAACCAAGTCCGGTTTGCCCGGCAGCGTTTGATGGCGCCGCCAGCCGGTGATTCCGTGCTCCCGGAAGATCGTCATCACTCTCAGCTCGGTCGAGCCATTGCCCCGAGACCGGATCGCCGCCATGACCCGTGATCGCTCTCGCTGAGTTAGGGTATCGGCCATCAAGTTCCTTAAAGGGGCGGGATAGTATTTGCGAGCCTACAGAGAGGGCTTCGGGAACGGTGTCGCGGATCGGTTTGGGCTTTCGAAACAGGTTTGCGGTGAGGCCGGCGAAGCTGGGGGAATGACAGAACCGGGGCGCGGGATGATTGGGGATGCTGCGGTAATGGTAAATCGGACCCCGCGCGGGAGGGCGGATGCCTCCGGAACGGGGCGAAAAATGGATCGCTAACCCATCCCAAAGCGGGCGCGGGGACGAACCGGTTGGGAAAGATCGTTGTCGGGGCTTGGATGGCCACCGCTGGCGGGGATGTCTTTTCCAATCTGTTTCATGAGTAAAACCGCTGTTATCTATCGCATGGTCACCCCGCAGCATCTTTGTCCCTGGGGGGTGAAGGCGCTGGATCTCCTGAAACGTCACGGTTACGAGGTGACGGACCATCATTTGAAAACGATGGAGGCCAACGAGGACTACAAGAAGGAACACGGCTACGAGGAGACGCCGCAGGTGTTTCTGGAGGGGAATCATCTGGGCGGCTACGACGCGCTGCGGGAGAAACTGGACCTGAGCCCAGACCCGAAGGAGGGGACAACCTATCAGCCGGTGCTAGCGATCTTCGCCGTGGCGTTTCTGATGGCGTTGACGGCGGCTTGGGCGATGGGGGGCACACTCGCCACGATGCGAGTGCCGGAGTTGTTTATCGCCTTCAGCATGTGCGTGCTGGCGATTATGAAGCTGCGCGATCTTCGAGCGTTTGCGACGGGGTTTGTGCAATACGATCTGGTGGCCCGGCATTATGTGCCTTACGCCAATATCTATGCTTTTGTGGAAGGCGGCGCGGGTGTTCTCATGATCGCGGGGCTGGCCACGTGGGTGGCAGCGCCAGCGGCGCTGATCGTGAGCACCATCGGAGCGGTCTCCGTTTTCAAGACGGTCTATCTGGAGAAACGTGATCTGAATTGCGCCTGTGTGGGCGGGGGCAGCAGGGTTCCGCTGGGGTTCATCTCACTGACGGAAAATCTCCTGATGATGGCGATGGCGCTCTGGATGATGGGGAAGGCGCTGTAAACGCTTCGCGGTGCGACGCGTGGAAGAAGTCGTCGAGGGCAAGGCGGCGTGCTCGCTGGGTGGGCGGCGCGTGCTCCCGGATCTCGCGCAGCGAGATAGCTCCAGAGACGCTTAGCCCAACTTTCGCTACCGGAGCGTTCGACGGCTCGCCGAGGCCCGTGTTTGCAGGAAACGGGCCCATATTGAGGTGCCAGATCTTCGGCGGATCTTCACCGGAAAGGTTCGAGCGCAGTAGGTACGCCCTTCGCGTCGGGTGGCGGCGCGCAGCTTGTCCC
>JBGTNO010000265.1:0-3750 GCA_041743065.1 Chthoniobacterales bacterium | reverse complement strand
CGCCGGGATCGGGACGTCCGACCTCGACCTGATCGCCGCGACCGGCGGACCGGGCCTGGCCAGCTCGCTGATGACCGGAGCCGCCGCCGCCAAAGGTCTCGCGCTCGGATTGGGTCGCCCGTTTCTCAGCGTCAATCATCTCGAGGGACATTTGCTCTCGCCCTTTTTCACGGCCCGGCGACCGGTCGAGCCCGCCATCGGACTGGTGGTGAGCGGCGGGCATACCCTGCTGGTCGAAATCGCCGCCCCCGGAAAATACCGGCTCCTCGGCCAGACGCGCGACGACGCGGCGGGAGAAGCTTTCGACAAGGTGGCCAAACTCCTGAAGCTCCCTTATCCCGGTGGGCCCGAGATCGATCGGCATGCCCGCGCGGGCAACGCCGCCCGTTTCGACCTCCCGCGTTCGATGCTGCACTCGGGCGATTATGCGTTCAGTTTCAGCGGTCTGAAAACGGCGGTGCGCTATCTTCTGCCGACTCTGGCGCCCAGTGATCTCGACGACGTTTGCGCCTCCTTTCAGGAAGCCGTCGTGGACGTGCTGGTCGCGAAAACTTGGCGCGCCGCTCGCGCCACCGGTCACCGCTCGATCGCGGTGAGCGGCGGCGTTTGCCGCAACACGCGGCTGCGCGAGCGTTTCCGGGAGGGAGCGGCGGAGAACGGGTGCGAGCTGCTGCTCTCCGATCCCGCATTTTCGACCGATAACGCGGCCATGATCGCCTTCGCCGCCGCGGAAATGTGGCTGCGCGGCGAGCGTTCCAGCCTGAGCGTGGATATCGATCCGAATCTGCGGCTGGCCAGTTGACTCGCGCAATTTTTCCGTGAATCAGTCCGGCGGACCCTGTAACTCAAAGCCCATGAAAATTGTCGTCGCTTACTCCGGAGGGCTCGATACCTCCGTCCTGCTCACCTGGCTGAAGAATGCCTACCGCGCGGAAATCATCGCCTTCTGCGCCGATGTCGGCCAGGAGGAGGAACTGGACGGCCTCGAGGAAAAGGCTCTGCGCACCGGCGCCGAGAAATGCTACGTGGACGATTTGCGCGAGGAATTTGCGCGGGATTTCATCTTCCCGATGATGCAGGCGGGAGCGCTTTACGAGGGACGTTATTTTCTCGGCACCAGCATTGCGCGGCCGCTCATCGCCAAGCGCATGGTCGAGATCGCCGCCGCGGAGGGCGCCCACGCGATCGCCCACGGAGCGACTGGCAAGGGGAACGATCAGGTGCGCTTCGAGCTGACCGCCGCCGCGCTCGCGCCGGAGCTGGAAGTGATCGCGCCGTGGCGGCAGGAGCGTTTCCGGGAGCAGTTTCCCGGTCGCGCGGAGATGATCGCCTTCGCCGCCGCCCATGACATTCCGGTGCAGGCTTCCGCGAAAAAATCCTACTCGATGGACCGCAACCTCCTGCACATCAGCTTCGAGAGCGGCATTCTGGAGGATCCCTGGTTCGACGCCAGCGCGCCGGAGATGCGCGACATGTATGTGCTGAGCGTCTCGCCCGAGGAAGCGCCCGATCAGCCGGAAATGATCGAGCTCGATTTTGGGCAGGGCTTTTGCACCGCCGTGCGCGGCGAAGGTCTCGAGAGCGCGGGAACGATGAGCCCGCTCGCGGTGATGCGGGCGCTCAACCAGCTCGGCGGACGCCACGGCGTGGGCCGGGTGGACATGGTGGAAAACCGTTTCGTCGGCATGAAAAGCCGCGGGGTTTATGAAACGCCGGGCGGCGCGATTCTGCACGCCGCGCATCGCCAGCTCGAATCCCTCACCATGGATCGCGAGGTGATGCATCTGCGCGACTCGCTCATCCCGCAATACAGCACGCTGGTTTACAATGGCTTCTGGTTTGCCCCCGAGCGCGAGGCCCTGCAGGCGCTGGTCACCGAGACCCAGAAGAACGTGAGCGGGACCGTGCGGCTGAAGCTTTACAAGGGGAACATCATTTCGGCCGGCGTAAAGAGCCCGCTCAGCCTCTACAATCCGCACCTTGCAACGATGGAGGCCGATCCGACGCAGGCTTATAATCAGAGCGACGCGACTGGTTTCATCCGGTTGAACGCGCTCCGGCTGAAAGTGGCCGCGAAGGTGCATCTGTAGAGGTCTGGCTGTGCGAGACACGGCGGGACGGGTTGGTGACAGGGGCGCAAACCTCGAGGATGGCGGCGGCTCCCGCGCTTCGCAGAGCGAAACGCCCACAGGCGGTTTGTGAGACGCGCGGTTTGTCAGTAGCGCGGTATTGCTGGATCCACCTCGCGCGACCAGGCGTCGATGCCGCCCGTCAGATTGCTCACGTTCTTATAACCCTGCTGCTCCAGAAAATGGGCGGCCTGCCCCGAGCGGACGCCGTGGTGGCAATAGATGAGCAGCGGCTGGCTTTTATCCGGCAACGACTCCACCACCGCCGCGAATCGCGAGAGCGGGATCAGTTCCGCACCCGGCAACGCGCAGAACGCATGTTCCTCCGCTTCGCGGCAGTCGATCAGCCTCGGAGGCTCCGCGCCCCGCAGCCACCGCGCCGCCGCCCTGGCGCTGACTTCCTTCACCGGACCCTAGCCTAATGCACGATGCTGACCGGCGTGCCTAACTCGACGTTGTTGAAAAAATTCCGCGCCATGAACTCCGGCATGCGGATGCAACCGTGCGAGGCGGGATAACCCGGCAGGAAACCCGCATGCAGCCCGGTGCCGCCTTTCACCCGCATGAAATAGGGCATGGAAGCGCCCAGATACTTCGTCCCCGCCGGCGGCTTGTCTTTCCGGGTATCGACATCCTTGACCACCACGTTCCCATTCGCATCCACGAAATCGCCGTAGAGATTCGATCGGTGATTCGGACTTTTCTGGATCACTTTGAAAGCGCCGTCAATGGTGCCGAAGCCTTCGCGGCCGGTGGAGATCATCGACACGCCGACCAGCTCGCCGCCTTTGTAGAAAAAAGCCCGCTGCTCGGTGAGATTCACCACCACTTTCGGGCTGCCCGAGACGTGGTCGCCATCCCAGTAGGAGACATTGTCGAACGAGGAGCGCTCTGGCTGCGGGGGCCGCGTCTGCGCGCCGAGATAGACCGTCTCGCGATCGTAGCGCGGGTCCGGGCTGCCGCAGGCGGCGAGCAAGAGCGCGAAGCCGAGAGTAGAAAGAGAGGAAAAAGTAAGCCGCATAGAGATCGAGGATGAGACCGAGCGCGTAAATAAGCGGTCTTTCCCGTCAGGTCAAGTCGGAGCAGGTTCAGTGCCCTCAGCGAAACGCTTGTAAAGTGTCCAGACCCTCTCCGCATAGTCGGCCAGGCGCGCGCGGCCACCTGGTGGCCGCGCGGCCTTCCCAGAAACCAGCCCGACTGCTTCCCCCGCAATCAGTTTAGACAGTTCTTCCGCCACCGCTACCCAGCTCCGGCCCTCACATTTGGAATTAAATACCGGAGCGCGGGCGCGCGTGAGTATGGAGGAACTTTCCCCACTGCCAACTGAGCGCCGCCAGATCGACATCCTGAAATTTCGCGGAGCGGAGGTCGGCTGGGGGAACTCTCGCATGCTTACTTGCGCAATAACGTCTCTCGTCGGCGACCGTAAAACCGTTGTTTCAAAAGGGGGAAAAGGAGGGGGAAAAGGGGTCGTGTCTTTTTTCTTGTCATCGCTACCGTCCGAGCGATCTGCGCTTGCAAAGCGAGACGATGAGCGGACTCTACGAGGGTAATGAAGGGGTCAGGTGATGAATCTTGACAGAAGCTGGGTCCGTGCGAACTCACGGGGGTCGGTCCGAAC
>JBGTNO010000264.1:0-13306 GCA_041743065.1 Chthoniobacterales bacterium | reverse complement strand
GCCTGCGGCCGTCGCGCTTTTCCTCACCGGCAGGATCGCCGAGAAGGAAAACATCCTCATGCGTCTCGCGCGCCGTGCCTATGAGCCGGTCCTGCGCACCGCGCTCGCCGCGCGCGGCATCGTTGTCACCAGCGCCGCCGTGCTCGTGGTGCTCTGCCTGCTGCTCGCCTCGCGCATGGGCAGCGAATTCATTCCGAGCCTCGACGAAGGCGACATCGCGCTGCACGCGCTGCGCATCCCCGGCACCAGCCTCAGCCAGGCCGTGCAGATGCAGGACATTCTGGAAAAGCGCATCAAGGAGTTTCCCGAAGTGCGCGAGGTCTTCGCGAAGATGGGCACGGCCGAGATCGCGACCGACCCGATGCCGCCAAGCGTCGCGGACTGTTTCGTCATGCTCAAGCCGCGCGAGGAATGGCCCGACCCGTCGAAGCCCAAAGCGCAGCTCCTCGCCGAACTCGAAGCCGCCGTGAAGGAAGTCCCCGGCAACAACTACGAGCTCACGCAACCGATCCAGATGCGGTTCAATGAACTCATCTCCGGCGTGCGCGCCGACGTGGCGGTGAAGGTGTTTGGCGACGACCTCGACGTGATGGCGGAGACCGCCGAGGAGATCGAGCAGGTGCTTGGCAGCGTGCCCGGCGCCGCCGATGTGAAGACGGAGCAAAGCACCGGCCTGCCCGTGCTCAGCATCGAGATCGACCGCGCCAAACTCGCCCGCTACGGCTTGAACATCGCCGAGGTGCAGGAGGCCGTGGAGATCGCGATGGGCGGCAAGCAAGCGGGGCTGCTTTTCCAGGGCGACCGGCGCTTTCCGATCGTCGTGCGCCTGCCCGAGCACCTGCGCACGGACCTCGACGCGATGCGCCGCATTCCCATCCCGCTCGGGGATTTGACCACGAAGGACACGAAGAGCACGAAGAGGGGGAAAGGCGCTTCTTCCAATTCCTCCTTCGTGCCCTTCGTGTCCTTCGTGGTAAATTCCTCCGGTTTCATCCCGCTCGGCGAGCTCGCGGAATTCAAAGTCGAGCCCGGCCTCAATCAGGTGAACCGCTAGAATGGCAAACGCCGCATCGTCACCACCGCCAACGTCCGCGGACGCGACCTCGCGGGCTTCGTCGCCGACGCGCAGGAGCGGATCAGGAACGAGGTGAAGATCCCCGCCGGCTACTGGCTCGAATGGGGCGGGCAATTCGAGAACCTCCTCTCCGCCAGCGCGCGGCTGCGCATCGTCGTGCCCGTCGCGCTGCTGCTCATCATGGTGCTGCTTTTCACCGCGTTCGGCTCGCTCAAGGATGCGCTCATCATCTTCACCGGCGTGCCGATGGCGCTCACCGGCGGCATCCTCGCGCTCTGGCTGCGCGACATCCCGCTCTCGATTTCGGCGGGCGTCGGCTTCATCGCGCTCAGCGGCGTTGCCGTGCTCAACGGCGTCGTCATGTTCACCTTCATCCACAAGCTCATCGCCGATGGCGTGCCGGTGGATGAAGCCGTCTTCCGCGGCTCCGTCACCCGCTTGCGCCCGGTGCTGATGACCGCGCTCGTCGCCTCGCTGGGCTTCGTGCCGATGGCCCTCGCCACCGGTCCCGGCGCGGAAGTGCAGCGCCCGCTCGCGACCGTCGTCATCGGCGGCATCATCAGTTCCACCCTGCTCACGCTGCTCGTGCTCCCGGTGCTCTACCGGATGTTCCGTCGAGCGAAAACGAAAGCCGGCGGACCGATGAGCGCCGCCCCATCACCCGCCCATTAGCCGCGGAGGATTGGGAATGCGGAGGGCATGCGCTTCGAGATCTTGGAGCGTCAGGCGGGTGGAAAATTCAGCGGAGGCGCGACGGTGCTTTCGCGATCGCCACGCTTCCATTATAGAATTGCCTTCCCATGCGTCTCCTCTACCTCGATATCGATTCCCTCCGGCCCGACCACTTGGGCTGCTACGGCTATCGTCGCAACACCTCACCCCATATCGACGCCATCGCCCAGCAAGGCGTTCTCTTCAACCACGTCCATTGTTCCGACGCTCCCTGCCTCCCCTCGCGCACCGCCATGTACACCGGCCGCTTTGGCATCCACACCGGCGTGGTGAGCCATGGAGGCACCGCGGCCGATCCTCGCCTCGACGGGACGCGTCGCGACACGCGCGACGATATCGAGAACTACGCCCTTCCCCGTTTTCTCCAGCTTCAAGGGCTGCATACCGCGCAAATCAGTCCCTTCGGCCAGCGTCACGCGGCGCGACAGTTTTTTGCGGGTTTCAATGAAATTCACAGCACCGGAGGCGGGGGGATGGAATCCGCGGAGCAAGTCACGCCCGTCGTCGAGAAATGGATGAAAGCCAACGCCGCCCGGGACAACTGGTTCCTCCATGTCAACTACTGGGACCCGCATACGCCCTACCGCACCCCGGCGGACTATCCGAATCACTTCGCCGACGATCCGCTGCCGGACTGGATCACCGACGAAGTCTTCGAGCAGCACCGGCAGAAGGTGGGCCCGCACGGGGCGCGAGAGGTCCACATGTTTAGTTGGGAAGACGATCCGCGCTGGCCGAAACACCCCGGCGAACTGAAAAACCGCGCGGACTTGCGTAAAATGATCGACGGCTACGACACGGGCATACGCTACGTTGATGACCAAATCGGGAAAATCATCGAGTGGCTGCGGGAGGCGGGAGTCTTCGAAGACACCATTATCATCATCTCCGCTGATCACGGGGAGAACTTGGGAGAACTTGGTATCTATGGAGAGCACGCCACGGCGGATGAGGCCACGACGCGCATTCCCATGATCATCCGCTGGCCCGAACGATGCCGGCCCGGGGGCGTTGATAACGGTCTGCACTACCATCTAGACCTCGCGCCAACCCTTGCGGAGATGCTTGGGCGGCAACCGAACGCCATTTGGGACGGTCGAAGTTTTGCCCCATCCATTACCGAAGGGATCGACACCGGCCGCGACTACCTAGTCATCGGTCAATGCGTCCACGTCTGCCAGCGCAGTGTCCGTTTCGAAGATTGGCTTTACCTCCGGACTTACGACGACGGCTACCATCTTTTTCCGAAGGAGATGCTCTTCGACATAAAAAGCGATCCCTACGAGCAGCGAAACCTGGCGGAGCAACACCGCGTGGTGTGCGATCGGGCCCTTCGACTTATGTCGGACTGGCACGACGAAATGATGGCCACCAGCGGCAGCGATATCGACCCTCTCTGGACGGTCATTCGCGAACATGGCCTGATCTACAATCGGGGCCAGCTGCCCGCTTACTGCGAGCGGCTCGAAGCCACTGGACGAGGTTGGGCTGTGCCGGAATTGAAGCGCCGGCATCCCCACGAATTCACCCAGTGAGCCTAATTGAGACTGCAAAGACAATCGTCCGATCGACCGGCGCGAGGCCGGGAGTCTCCTCCCCGCGGAATATTTGAGCCCCGAATTCGCGACTAGGCACCGCTCGTTGCGCCTGAGCGATCAAGTATTCCCTTGAGCAGGCAAATTCTCTGAAATCCAAGTTCGCCTCCTGTTCCCCCAAGCGCATATGGCCAAGTATAACGCCGTTTCGGAACTTGCCCGTCGTTCCGCGGACAGGCTTGTCCTGCTTGGTATAATGACGGCGCCTCCGCTGCGCGCCATCGACGCTCGCGAGGCGCCGAGCGTCGTCCACGAAGTCAGCCGGCGGATACCAGTGCCCCTCCGCTTTCGGTCGAGCGAGCCATGGCATCGATGACCCGGATTCCGTGCAGGATCGTGTCGATGGGATAGGCCGGTTCATGCGGATGGCCGTGGATGGCGTCGTGAAGCCAGTCCCAGCGGTAGAAACCGTGGGCGCCGCAGGGGACCACCACAGATTCCTCGCGCGTGCGCACTTTCTCCTTCCCCTGAATGAGCGTAAGCCGGGCGGTCGCCGCGCCGTCTTCCTCACGGTGGGGACCAAGGTCTCGAAATATCGTCCCGCCTTCGAAGTGAAAAAGGCAGGCATTGCGCCAGGACTCGCCGTCTGCCACACAGAATGAGGAGTAGATGGAGGCGATCGCACCGCCGGCATATCGGATGGACATCTGCGCATTGTCAGGCGTGGGGCGCCCGGTGCGCACGCGGGAATGCAGCGTCCTCACTTCGACTGGATCATCGATCAACTGGGCGAAATCGTTGATCATGTAAATCCCAAGACGAAAGAGCGGCGCCAGGGGGCAGCGTTCCGGGTCGTCATACCATGAGCCGTCCGCCTTTTCCTGGTAGGACGCATACACCTCGCCATAGGCCCCCACGAGTCTTCCGAGATCCTGTTTAGTCTGCCATTTGCGAATCTGGAGAATATCCGGTGACGGACTGGGGGGCGGAGAATTCAGATGAACCACGCGCCCGAGGCGGCGCGCCTCTTCGAGGACAGCGCCCGCGGCCTCCGCGTCGAGCTCGAAAGGTTTGGTGGTCATCACATCCTTTCCCGCCCGAATGATCTTCCGGATGAGTCCGGCGCGCCCCGCCGGCGGTGTGAACAGCCCGACGGCCCGAACCGAGTCGTCCGCCAGTATCTCATCGAAAGACTCATAGGCCCGGGTTTTCGTCTTCTCGGCCCATCGGGCCGTCATGGCGGCTTCCAAGTCAAATACACCCCGCAGAGTGAAGTGCGGGTTGGTCTTTTCTCCGGTGAAATGCTTTTCGATAATCTCTGCGCCAAAGCGGAGGCCGATAATCACGAGGGGTAGGGGATCTATGACTTGGCTCATCTGCTAAGCGTAAATAAAATTTTGGCTACCAGGGGGTGCAGGATGAATAGACAGGACAAGGTAAGCGTATCCCGGGCCGGCGTCTCTCTTGTTCGGGAAGCTAGCCCGGGTCGCAGGGAATGCACTGTCTCCCTGTCTGGATAGCGAGTTAAGTAGGAAGGTCAGCCGCCGAGCTGCGTTTTCCCGCTCGAGATTTGGACACACTCTGGTTCTCCCGTCAAGGGGACAAACCCGGCTGGGTGCATGATAAAAGATCGCGATTTTCTGAACGGGCGCACCGCCTCCAGGCGCCCGCGCGACCCCCCGCAGATCGCCCGTTACCGATCGCAAATCGAAGCCTTCCCTTTCGGCGTCCTCTGCCAGGAGACCTAGCAGCGCGCCGATTACCCCGGCTATCTCGAACTCGGCATTCCCAGCTGCCATAGAGAGCCGCACCGTTGGTGTTGTGATAAGACACGGTGCGGCCGACCGGTCCCGCTGCGGTTCCGTTGAGGGATACCGGGCCGCCCCGCAGGATTCAGGTTGCCCGTCCAGTTGGCCGCATTCGCGACGTTGAGGTGCAGCGTTCCCGCGCCCAGCTTGAGGATGGTGCCGGTGCCTTTGAGTTCACCGCCGCCGGAAGTATGGAAGGCGCCGAACCGGACGAAACCAGCATGTTGATGGTCAGGTTCGAGCTCAGAACGATGTGCCGCCCGGTGAGAATCAAACTACGGGGAAGGCTCTGCTGGGTGGTGAGCGTTGCGGAGCCGCTGGATTGTTGAAACGTAAAATCGGTCGTGGTGCTGATGCTGATATGCAGGGGGCTGTTGCTCCCCAAATCGACATTGAGCGTCCCCAGAGTGATGGCTCCAGAGCGCGAGATGTCGAGGGTTACCGGCCACGCGCCCGGACTCTTCAACTCCGCTACCGCGTTCACGCCGTTGGGCACCCCGCCGCTCCAGTTCCCCGCCGTGTCCCAGTTTTGCGAACCGCCGGCGGTATTTTTCCAGGTCGCGGCCCCGGCCTTCCCGCCAGGGCAAAGCACCACCGCCATCGCGCAGCCCGTCAGGGCGAGGACTGGCCGCCCCTTGCGCCGCCGCCGGAGGAAGAGCAGCCCGCCGAGGCCCAGCAGCGCGACGCTGCCGGGCTCGGGCACCGTCGAGACCTGGAGATCGACGCTCTTATTTACTTGGTTATCCACTAGGCTTGCGCTCCAGCCCGTGGGCAGGCTGTTGATGACTAGGTTGCTGAACGGCCCGCTCAGGATGCCGGTATAGTCGATCAAGGTGTAGGTGCCAGTCGTGGCGCCGCCCGCGTCGAGGATGTCGAACCCGATGTTTGGCCCGAACAGGAAGAGCCCACCATGCACGTCCACCAAGTCGGAGGTGAGCCCCAACTGCATGGTGAAAGCGCCGCCGTTGAGGATCATGTTATCCTCGCTGCCCTCGGAACCGATGGTCAGGGTGCCCACCGCATCGAGAGCTCCCGGCTCGATCCGTCCGCCCGAATTCATAATGAATTCGCCCGAGCGGTCCAGCAGAACATCGCCGACGAGGGTGCCGCCAAAGTTCACTGACACTTGGCTGGCGTGAGCATTGGTCACGTCATTTTCGAGGATGACCCTGCTGTTGGAGATTGAGAGGCCCGCGAGAGTCTCGGTGCTGCCCCGCAGGATCGTGGTGCCCCCTGCGGAACCGGAGGTATTCACGAAGATCCGATTTAGACCGGTAAAGCCACCCTCGACAGTGATCGTGCTGCCGGCCGCAGCGTTAAATCTGATCTCGGAATTACTGGCCGCGTCGGTCCGACTGATCGCGCCGGTGATCTGGAGCGTCGAGCCGGTGGCGGCGGCAATGCGCGGAGCCCGGAGGTCGAGATTCGCCGCCGCCGCGGGCTGATTGAGAATGAAATCGCCGACGAGGACGTTGTCGCCGGAGACATTCTCGAGCACGACCCCCTGAGAGCCGACGCCGCTGGAGAAGCCATTGCCCACCGCCTGGACGAGGAGATTTTTCTCCAAGGTGATCCCGCCTCCAAGTCGCAGCTTTCCGCCGTAATCAATGACGACCTCATTCCCCGCTCCCGAGGCCCCGAGCGCGTCTCCATCGGTGATTTCAACCCGAGCGCTGAGGTGACTCCGCCCGGTATAGGTGCTATCACCACCGAGAATGAACTGGCTGCTATTGCCGCTGTTATAATTGAAGGCGGTGAAGGTGACTCCGCCCGAGCCCGAGATGGCACTGTCGATCGTCGGTGTCGCTCCAAAAGCGGCGGACGAGATGATTCCCTCCGCCGAGCCGAAATCGATCAACCCACCGGAAACCGCGGCTCCTGTGCCAAAAAGAACCGCGCCAGAGCTGACCGCCAGCGTGGTGCCATCCACGATGGTCACCGCGCTCGTTCCCGAGTCCACGAGCAGCGAGTTGATGGACTTGTTGCTGGCGAGCGCGGCATTGGCGCTGAGCCGCACGTTGTCGCCAGCCACCGCGGCGGCAAGGCTGCCCGCGAACTCCGAATTCCGGTCCAGCGGCCGGATGCCGGTCGCACCATAGGTTGCGAAAGACGCGCCCTGTTGATAAACGGGCAAGAAGGCCACAATGCTGAGTTGACTGGTGCCATCCGCTCCGCCGGCGCCAGCCAGGGCGGGGGCCGCGCCGAACACCAGCCGGGTCGTGTCGGAGCCGGTCTGGCCCACGTTGCGACCGCTGATCCAGGCCGTGGCGCCCGCTGTGCGCTGGAGTGCGCTGGTGGTAATCAGTTCTCCCTCGCCTACGAACCTCGACTGCAGATCGATCCGCGAGGCTCCGCCCGCCAGGGTCAGCGTGCCGATGCGTTCCTGCGTGAGCGCGGCATTCTCGCTCGCGTTGAAATCCAGTTGCCCATGGTTGAGCGTCACGCTCGCGGTGTCATTGATGCGATCGGGATTTGCGCTGGTCGAGGGAGCCGTGGAGCCGAAAGGAGCGCCAACGATCAGTCTGCCCCGATCACCGAAGGCCTCGTCGCGCACGACGATGCTCGGCGTCCCGAGGAAGCCGCCCGCATCGCCCTCCAGAACCGTGGTTCCACGTCCGATGACCACATCACCCGTAAACGTGTTGGCTGCGCGATAGGCGGCGAAGTGGAAGCCGGGCGAGACGATGCCGCCCGAGCCGAAGATGACGCCGTTAAAGGTTTTTTCGCTGTTGGAAGAGACGCGGATGTCTTTTCCGCTGTTGTTGATCGTGCCGTTGAAGACGAGCGCACCCCCGGAATTGGCCGTGATGCCCGCCTGCATCGCGGAGCCGACGATGAGGTCGAGATTAAAAGTCGCCGTGCGTGAGCTGCTCGCGAAGTTGGAGATGGAGTTAAAGGTGAGCGTTTGGCCACCACTGGAGTTGAGGGTGTAATCGTCTCCGGCACTGCTGAAGTTCAGGCTGCTCACGCTCCAATCCGCATCGAGTTCGATGTCATACTGCGTCGCGGAGGGAAAGGAAAGGTCGGCTCCCGTGCCATTCCCCGGTGCGTTGCCGGTGCTCCAATTCGCCCCGGTGCTCCAGAAGTTATCCGGGCCGCCCCCTGTCCAGCTCTGCGCCGAGATCGAACCAGGGAGCGCAAGACCGAGGAGCAGCGCCGCGAGGAGCTGCGGGGCGCGATTGGTGGAGTTCGTGGTGCCGCCAACCCTGCGGCAGGGGGCGCGCCGCAGGAAAAGCAGCCCGCCAAGGCCGAGCAGCGCGATGCTGCCGGGCTCGGGAATCGGCGACACGCCGAGGCTGATGCCGGTACTGCTGGCGCTGGCATTGCGGGTGGCCGCGCCGGTTGGATCGTTCGTGGCCTGGAGCGATGCCTGGAAGATGTAGGTTTTCCCCGTGCTGAGGGAGACGGTCTCGCCGTCGGTCCCGGTGGTGAAACGCTCGGCGGAGGCGATCACGTTGCCATCTTCGAAAAGGAAGTAGGAGGCCCGACCGATGGCCCTGTTCACCCCGTCGGAGGAAAAGAGCGTGGCGGGCAGGCTCAGCGTGCCCTCGCTCAAGACGGGCACTTGAAAGGAGACACTGAGCACGGCGCTGGCATTGGTATTGCCGTCAGCCGTCGCGCCATTCAGGGCACCAGTGGCCGTGCCGCCGAGGCTGAAAAAGCCGGGCGTGACCTGGCTGGTGTAGCTGCCGCTGGCATTGGCTGTGCCGGTGCCGGTGCTGGAGGCGCTGCCCATCCAGTTCTGCGTGCCGCTGGCGGCGGCGGGTGACGGATCATCGAGCTGGAATGTCCCGCCGGTGACGAAGGCGGAGGTGCGAAGATCGACGGTGGCAGTGGTGAGGATGGTCTGGCCCAGCGCAGCGGGACTGGCATAGGCGGCGAGGAGTGCGATGAGGATGGCAATGCGGATTTTCATGGTGTGGGCTTGGTTGTGGTGGTTGCTATCTGGCGAGGAAAGGAATGCGGAAAAGATGGGCGGACAGGGTTGTCCACCGCGCGGTAGAAAACCGGGCCGCGGAGCCCTCGATGGCCCCGGCCTCCCACGGCGAGGATGAGGCGCTGGACGGGGTGAGATTTGCATCGCGCCGCAGAGCATGCCGCGCGGGAAAAATCTGCCTATCCCCCAAATCAGGGGGGCACCTTAGGGGCGCAACGAAGGAGTGCCGCCGGTGAGGAACTTCCGCATCAGCTCGGGCTGGGAGTGGACGCCGAAGAGGAGGTAAACGTCCTTGGCGTAGCCGGAAACGGTGTTCTCGGAGATACCCATGTGGTCGGCGATCTGCTTTCGCGCGAGACCGTCGAGAAGAAGGTTCATGACGATGCGCTGGCGGGGATGGAGCTGGGGCACGGTGGCTCCGCGATCCTCCGGCCAGCCGGCGAGGTGGAGCCAGGGGACTTCCTGGAGGATGATGTGCGCGATCTGCACCTCGCGCGGGGTGAACTGTGGGTCGCGCACCCGGCGATAGACGGTGATGCCGCTTAATGAGCCCGCGCCGAGAGGCATGGCACTGATAATCAAAGACCCGATGTCGGCGCGCTCCCAGGCGGCGCGCGCTGGACCCCGCTCGACCACCTGCTCAGGGTCGATCTCATGGCGTGGACGCGTGGTGTGCTTTTCGCTGGCGAAAACGTCCGCCCAGAACGCGCCGGTCGCGCGCGGCATGTCGGGATGATCGATCGCTTCGAGTAAACGGGTCAGGCGCCCTTCATCGAACCCGCCATGCAACACGCCCACGTAGATTTGTTTCCCCTCGGATTTGTCCATGCCGCACCCGAGCGTCCAGATCCAGCAGTTGCCGCCGATGAGGTCGCAGAGGCCGTCCATGAGGAAGTGCTTCTTTGCCTGATGGCCACCCTCGATCGCCGCAGTCTCACCGAGGAGGCGGATCATGGCGCGCACGTCGGATTCCGCGAGCAGGGGGGATGAGGTCGTTTTTGTCATCCGGCGGGTAGCCTGCCATAAACCTGCGGGATGTGGAAACATTTAATAGATAGTTAGCTTTACATCATGAAGACGATGCCGCTGAGCTTGCCGCCGGGAATGTGCTCTCCTGCCGCCTCCCGCAGGAAGCGCCTCGATTACAGCCTCCGAGTGGCGTCCGGCGATGCGGAGGAGGGCGGGGGCCGTGCCTGCGGGCGGCGTTAGGAAAAAGGGCCGATCTGTGCATAGGTGCAGAAAAAACTGAAGACGGCGGGCGTTGCAGCGTTGGTGAAGATCGGAGATAGCCAGGTTCCCGCAAATTATTCATCGCACACGCCTCGCCCATAAATTTGCACTGGCGCTGCGCGCGCCCTTTCCTTCGACTAGGCCCGGTTAAGCACCCCCGCCGCCACGCAACCCAGCCCCACTGCCGCGAGACAGAGCACCACCGAGAGCACCACGTTCGCCGCCGCCCCGAGCCACTGCCCTTCGTTGACCAGATAGAGGGTTTGCAGGCTGAACGACGAGAAGGTGGTGAAACCGCCGCAGACTCCGATCATGAAAAACTGCCGCGCCCCCACCCCCACCACCCATCGCCCGTCCGGCCCGGTCAGCACTCCGAAAAATCCGATCAGAAAAGAACCGAGCACATTCACCGCCAGCGTCCCCCACGGAAACGCCTCGCCCGCACGCAGGGCCAGCAGCGAAGCCAGCCAGAAGCGGCCGACACTGCCCAGTGCCCCGCCCAGTGCGACCCAGAGGTATGTCATCGCGCACAGGCTGCCGACCCGCCGCGCGCGATGCAATCCCGCTCTCCCCGGATCCGCCCCCAGCGCGAGCATTGGGTTCCATGTGGTTGCTCCTGCCCGACTCCCGGACGAGCCCCTCGTTTCTTAGGAAAATTTTTACCACGCCCGCACTTCGATCCAGGTCGAAGCCCGCGCGCCGGTGATGAGATCCCGGGCGACCAGCGCATGGCGCCCCTCGGCCAGGAAAAAGCGGGCGTCGTCCAATCGCGAAATCGGCGAGGCGCTCCAAATGACTCGCCCGGAACTCTCCGCGCGCAGGGGAATCCACTGACTTTCCGCGGGCAGGTCGTGATCGATGTAATAGACGCTCCCGGCGGCGGGCTCGAGGATGCGCAGGGCGGGCGCCGTCTCCGCCCGCACGACGAGGTTGCCCAGCGTGTTTTGCGGGCCAGCCAGCCAATCCTGGTATGCCCCGCTCAACCGTACCCGCCCGCCGGCGTCGTAATCGTCCTCCCGCGCGGGCTCGGGCGCGCGACGGCCCCATTCCATGCGGGCACCGGGACGGACCGAACCGCGACCAGTCAGCGGATCGATGGAATACCGCGCCAAGTCCCGAGGGCGTTCATACCAACTGGTCCCGAAACGCTGGTGCAGATGCGTCATCACCTCGTGCATCACCGGAGCGGCGCCGGTCACGCCGGTGATGTTGCGCATGGAAGCGCCGTCCGGATTTCCGACCCACACGCCGACCGTGAACTCGGGCGTGAAGGCCATGGTCCAGTTGTCGCGATAGTCGGAGCTGGTGCCGGTCTTGGCGGCGACCGGAAAGTCGAAGCTGAGAAACGAGCGCGGCCCGAACGACGCCGAGCGCGCCGCGTTATCCGAAAGCATATCCGCCAACTGCCACGACGTTTCCCGCGCAGCGATCCGCGCCCCGGCGGCGGCCCGGTGGGACCGCAGCACCCGCGCAGGCCGGTAAACGCCGAGCCGGGCCAGCGCCGCGTAGGCATTGGTCAGCTCCAGCAGGCGCACTTCCCCATTCCCGAGCGTCAGCCCGAGCCCGTAATAGCGGGCGGGATGGCCCAGCGAGGTCACCCCGCAGCGCCGAAGCAGCCGGTGCAACGCCTCGGACCCGCCGCCCAATTCCAAGGTGCGGATCGCGCCGACATTGAGCGAATTCCCCAGCGCGAACCGCAGGCTGACCGGTCCGTAAAAGCGATGGTTGTAATTGTTCGGACGATACAGCCCGGTCTCGGTGGCAAAAGTGGTCGCGACATCCGGGACGACCGTTCCGGGTTCCGCGCCGTTTTCCAGCGCGAGCAGATAGGTGAACGGCTTCACCGCCGAGCCCGGCGAACGCTCGATCCAAGCCCCGTTCACCTGACCCGCGCCCGCCTCGAAATAGTCTCCCGAACCAGCCAGCGCGAGTACTTCGCTCGTCGGATTGTGCATCACGACCACCGCCCCGCCGCCCGCGCCCCGGTCGGCCACAGCGGCCAGATTGCGAGCCAGCGCCTCCTCGATGAACCGATTCAACTCCAGGTCCAGCGTCGTCCGCACGACTCCGTCGGCCGGCACGCTCAGGCCCTTTCGGCGCAGGAGCAGATCGACGAAATGCGGGGCCTGAAACTGGCGGGTCGGTGGCTGGAGTTTGAGCGGCTCACTCCGCGCCCGCTCGTAGGCCGCCGCGTCGAGCCGCTGATTGGCCCGCATTCGCCCGAGCACCCATTGCTGCCGCGCGCGGGCCGCGGCCAGGTCCGAGTAAGGATCGAGCCGACTCGGTGCCCGCGGCAGCCCGGCCAGAAAAGCCGCCTCCGCCGGACTCAGATCGGCCGGCGTTTTCCCAAAATAGAACTGGCTCGCGGCCGCGATCCCCACGCGGAGATGGCCGTATTCGAGACGGTTGAGGTAGGCGATTAGAATTCGGTCCTTCGACCACGTTTGCTCCAGCTTGAGCGCCAGCCAGATCTCGCGCAGTTTGCGGGCGAGGGTGCGGGGACCGGGCTCCACCAGCTTGATGAGCTGCTGACTGATGGTCGAAGCCCCCGAAATGGCATGCCCGCTCCGCCTCTGCCCGATGGCGCGCAGCGTGGCAAGCGGATCGACGCCGGGGTGGTGGCGGAAGCGCTTATCCTCGGCGCTGAGGGTGGCATCAAGCAGCGCGGGCGAAATCTCGGCCAGGCAGGCGGGCTGCGAGAAACGGCGTTCGTCGGCGAGCATGAGCCGGAACGGTTGTCCCCCGCGATCGACAAACTCGACGCTCGGCGGCAGGGCGGAAGTCAGGCCCTCCAGCAGCGGCGTCGCCAGAATGGCCAGCTCGACAGCCGCCGCGAAAACGAGAGGTGCGAGGCCGACCGGCCACAGCCACCGTGGCATCGGCATCCCTGCCGATGATCGAAACCACGACGCAGTCGCTGACATTTTCAAGGAGCGCGGACGGCCCGTCCGCCTCATCATTCCCTTTAGTTTTTGGAAGCGGACGGGAC
>JBGTNO010000263.1:0-5998 GCA_041743065.1 Chthoniobacterales bacterium | reverse complement strand
AATCGTGATGCTCTTGCGGACTCCCCGTTTCATGGCGTGACGACTTAAAACCCAGAGGCTCACTCTTGCTTGAAACCGGGGTGTTTCGCAAGCCACACATCGAGGCGCTGGAGTGTGCATTTGCCGAGCGAGAGCCGAGTGGAACGAGACAGCCTGCCGCAGGCAGCCCGCAGGGCAGCGCCGGCGGGCGCTGGCAACAAAGTGTCCTTCGCGTTTTTGATTTGCGACATCGCCGTGCGTCCTATGCCGGACAGGACGCACAGCTCGGCGATGTTGAACTGTCGGTGCGGAAACTTCGCCGCGAGGAAGAGCAGGGCGGCGATGGTCGTTGTGGAGCAGAACGCGTCCTGCTCGGCGGCTTCGGGTTCGATGGAGGCGGCTGTTTTCGTCATTGGGTTCCTTTGTTCCCCACATTGTTTGTTCGTCCGAACACTGCCGCAACCGCGCGTCAATGGACACTTCGACAGAGGGAGCCTTTCCGTCCGCCAATGGTCTTCCGATTCGGCTGGAAGTCCATAATCGCATCCTGAATCGCGACTTGCGCCGGAATCCGTCAAAAACTTTCGCAGGTCACGGGAGAACGCGGGAGGACGCTCACCCTGACCGCTCCCGGCGGGAAGCCGCTGGAAGTGACGCAGGCGAAACTCCTGACCGGCACCGCCGCCGCGATTTCGTTTGCCCGAGAGTCACCCTCTTCCGGTCGCCTCACCGCCCGCTTCCTCCCCTTGCCGGAAGAAGGAAGCCATTCCGGAACTTTTTCTGTCCTGCTGGAGCGCCCCGTGAAAGCGGAGCTGCTTATTCCCTTCATCGGAGCCTATAAAAACGAGACCACGACTCCAGAATCCGCTATCCCATCCGCCGCGTCACCGTGAATGCCCTGAAACCAAACAGCGCGTCAGCCCCTCTGTCCGAGTTCCCGAGTAAAGTGAAAAGGAGTCTGTCGAGAAGGCAAGTGCGCTCGCTCCGCTCGTTCGTTCCCCTCGTCCGCTCGTTTCCAAGTCCGCTCCGCTCGTCCGCTCGTTTCCAAGTTGCACTTGGAAACGCTCTCGCTCTCGAAGCTGAGCTTCACTGGAACGGGCACTCCCAAGTCCAACTTGGGAGTGAGCTTGGGAGTGAGCTTGGGAGTGAGCTTGGGAGTGAGCTTGGGAGTGAGCTTGGGAGTGAGCCTGGAAAGAGCAGGCGCTATCCTAAACCAGCCTTATCTCAGTGCCATTTTTATCAGGACAGGCCCGGCCCGGAATGTGCAGAAACTCGGCCCGGTCGCTGTCGTCCCCGACAATCCGCTCGCCCCGATCCCCGTCCGACACTGTCGGAGTGGCGCTTTTACCACCGGAGGGACACACGATGAGAGTGCTGCGCTATCGCAACAACATCGGCCCGCAGGTTCGCCGTCGGCGCTACGCCCTCGGCTGGTCGCAATCGACCTTCGCCGTGCGTGGGAGCGCGTCGGCAAGATGCCGACGGAGGCAGGCGGGACGCCTACCCGACCCCGCCGTTCTCGACATCAGCCGAAGCGGCGTCTCGAAGATCGAGGCGCGACTGCGGTTAGTGGACGACAAAGACCTCATGTTCCTCGCCGAGGTGCTCAGGGTTCCCGTCCAGGAACTCTTCCCGCGCCGCGAGGGCGGAAGCCGGCTGAGCGACTTCATGGAGAAGTTAGCAACAACCAGGTTCTGACCTTCGACCTCGCTCCCGCTATGGCGCCGTAGCGTGGATGAGACCGGTTGGTCTTGTGCTGATCGCCCTCCGTTTTATACACCCCCTTTATACACCCCACGCTGCAAAATCAGCCAATTTTGGCTAATCACAGCTAAAACCGAGCGGTTTTCTCTGTAGGGAGCCGGCTGTCGGATTCGAACCGACGACCAGCTGATTACAAATCAGCTGCTCTACCACTGAGCTAAGCCGGCGTTTAAAATGGAAAAGGGCTCCTGAACCGAGACTCACGCACGCTTTCTATTTATTCTTCTATACGCCTGTTTCGCGGGTGTCCACCCCATGGTTCCCGGCACCGGCGATCGTTACGGCTTGGGCGGCGGGGCGTTCGCTTTCCGGGAGGCTTCGGCGGCCTTTTGCTCGCGGGACGAAATGAGCTGAATGAAGACGAGATCGTCCTGGATGGTCTGCACCATCGCCCCGCAGAAGTTCTGAATCGACGATGAGGCGGTCGCGCCCAACGCCTGGATTGTTTTGAGCTGTTCGCTCCGGACCTTGAGCACCTCGGCCAGAAACTGCCCGCGATTCATGGCCGCGGGAGGTTCGCTGGGTTCAGGGGGCGGCGCGGGGGGCGCGGCCATGCCCTGGTTTTTGGCGAGAAGATTCAGATTGGTGAGTTCCTCTTTCAACGCATGGCTCAGCGAACTGGCGAAGTCGGCCATCTCTCCCGGCTCCAGCGTCTTCCCGGCGTTTTCCGCGATCTGCCGAAGCGCCTGAGACGAGGAGGTCATCTTCCGCACAAACGCCACTTCGTTCCCGGACAATCCGGTGGAAATGAGCGGCCGACGCCTGGGTTCGGTCGCGTCGTCCGCCCCGAACGAGGAACCCAGGCAAGCGATCCACAGCAGGGCGGGGAGGAATCGGGACACTTTCATAAAATCAGCTGAGCAAGTCCGCCAGCACATGTCCGACCACGGCGGGGTTGGCGGTGCCTTTGGAGAGTTTCATGCACTGGCCTTTCAGATAATTAAGGGAAACGGTCTTGCCGTCCCGGTATTCGGCCACGACTCCGGGATGCGCCTCGATCACCTGCCGGCACAGCGCCTCGATGGCTCCAGCGTCGCTTTCCTGTTTCAGGCCTTTCGCCGCGACGATCGCGCCGGCGGTCAGACCGGTGGCGAACATTTCCGCGAAGACTTCCCTGGCTTGTTTGCCGGAAATCTTGCCGCCCTCCACCAGTTCCAGCAGCTCTGGCCAGGCGGTGGGCGCGACCGGGCTTTCGCGAATCCCCCACCCGCTCGCGGCCAGGGCGCTGAGCAGATCGTTGAGCACCCAGTTGGCCACCGACTTGGGTGTTTTCGCGGCGCGGGCGGCCGTTTCGAAATAGTCGGCCAGCGCGGCGTCGCTCACCAGCACGCCGGCGTCGTAATCGCTCACCTCGTAATCCGCCACAAACCGCGCCCGGCGCGCCTCCGGCAATTCCGGCACCAGCGCCCTCGCCTCCTTCACGATGGCCGCCGTCCGCACCGCCACCAGGTCGGGATCGGGAAAGTAACGGTAGTCGTGCGAGGATTCCTTCGCCCGCATCGAAAAGGTCTGGCCCGCGTCGTCATCCCAGCGCCGAGTTTCCTGCTGGAGCGTTTCGCCGCGGCCGGCGGCCTCGGTCTGCCGCTGGATCTCATAGGCCACCGCGCGGCGGACTCCGCTGATCGAGTTCATGTTTTTGATCTCGATCTTCACCCCGAGTTCTCCGGCGCCCTCGGGTCGCACGGATACGTTGCAGTCGCAGCGAAGTTGTCCTTTTTCCATGTCGGCGTCGCTGACTCCCCCCGCGATCAGAATCTGCTTGAGCGCGGTCAGATAGGCAAAGGCCTCTTCCGGCGTTTCGATATCCGGCTCGGAAACGATCTCGAGCAGCGGAATGCCGGCGCGGTTGAAATCGATGCCGGTCCGCTCCTCGAAGTGAAAACTTTTGGCCACGTCCTCCTCGAGATGAATCCGGGTGAGCGCGATTTCGCGCGGGTGATCCGCGCCCGCTTTCACCATCTCCGCCGGATAGGACGAAGCGGTCAGCGGCACGCGCCCGGCCAGGCAGAAGGGCATATCGTACTGCGAGATCTGGTAGTTTTTCGGCATGTCCGGATAGTAATAATTCTTCCGGTCGAACTTGCAGACGGGATCGATGCGGCAGCCGAGCATCAGGCCGGCCAGCGCCGTCATACGCAACGCGGCGGCATTCATGACCGGCAGGGCGCCGGGGAGCCCGAGGCAGGTCGGACAGGTGCGGGTGTTGGGCGCGGCGCCAAACTCGACCGCGCACCCGCAGAACATTTTGCTGCGGGTCTTGAGCTGGACATGGACTTCCAGCCCGATGGTCGGAATGTAATTCATGCGCGCCGCGAAGCTTGCGGAGCCGGAGCGGACATTGTCAATGATTCCGCTCGCCGATCGGGAGCAAACCCGGCTCGGGGTTTTCCTCCAGCGCGTAGTCCAGCGCGTCCTCCAGGGAAAACTTGCCCAGCAGCTCGCGCAGTTCGTGATCGTTCGCCGCCGCCACCACGCCGGGATGCCGGAGCAAGCCGAGAAAGTTCCCCTGCTCCAGGGCTCGGGTGATTTCCGGATCGTGCTGCAGAGCGACCAGCCGCGGATGGCCGATGAGTTCCTGCGCGCCGGGATAATTCAGGAAGAGATCCGCCCGTTCCGGCTGAGCCATCAGTTGCGCCAGCTTCCGCAGCGAGGAGTAAAGCTGGAGCGGCACCGGATCGACCCGGCGCACCACCGCGCCGGTCGGACCGCTCTCGATCGAGCGTTTCAGCGTCGCCAGACCGGACATGACGCGCTGGCCGGTGACTTCCGCTGCCACCACCGGGATTTCCCGGGCGGGCAGCTCGGCCTGCCGGGTCATTTCCGTCTCCGAGATGGTGCCAAGGAGCCGCACCCCGATGACCGCGATCCAGACGGAAAACATCGCGAACACACCGCCGAGCACCGCTCCGCCAAAGTGCATGGAGCGCGGGCGGGGCGTGCCGTCCCCCCGGCGAATGCGCTCGCGCTGGAGGATGCGGCCGATCCCGCTGACGCCAAAGAAGACCAGCACCGCCAGGGTGAGGCCCACCACCGCCCGGGCGAGCAGGTCCGGGTAACCCAGCGGCCGCAAGATCGGGAGCGCCAGTTCGCCGCCGCACACGGCCACCAGGTAGGCCGCTGCAAGGGCGAGCAGATTGAAAGCCTGCCGGCCGAACCCACGTTGCCAGCCCCGGAAAACGCCGAAGGCGATGGCGGCCAGTGCGGCCAAAACCATCACTCCCTGCAACAGAATATCTGCGATCGGCATAGCGTTGATTCCCTAAACAAATTGACCCGCCGACCATCGGCGCGCATCGGGAGCGGAAGATGGGCCCGGCTCGCGGTGAAGGCAAACCTATTCCGCGCGGTCGGGCGGTGCGTTGGCGGGATTAACTGCGGCGCGATCTGCCGCGTCCGAAGCGATCGAAACGGGCGGGTGTGCTTTCCATCGTCTCGCCTCGCGGGTCACTCCCGCCCCACCCTTCGCGAAAATCGGGGCGAACCCTTGTCGCCTGGGAGATGCGGCGCTAACCTCCGTAAAAATGGATAATCTCGAAGCCGCCCGCGCCACCATGGCGTTCTCGCTTGGCTTCCATATCGTCTTTGCCGCCATCGGGATGACGATGCCGCTTTTCATGTCGGCCGCGCACTTCCGGTATCTTCGGCATGGTCACGAAATCGATCTGCAACTCACGAAGGCCTGGATGAAAGGGGTGGCGATTCTCTTCGCGGTCGGCGCGGTGTCGGGGACGGTGCTGTCGTTCGAGCTGGGGCTGCTCTGGCCCGGTTTCATGAAACACGCGGGGCCCATCTTCGGCATGCCGTTTTCCTGGGAGGGGACGGCGTTCTTTATCGAGGCGATCGCCATCGGGCTTTTCCTCTACGGCTGGGGACGCATGAACCGCTGGGTGCACTGGGCCACGGGACTGATCGTGGGCGTGTCGGGATTTCTCTCCGGCATCTTCGTGGTGGCGGCCAATGCCTGGATGAATGCCCCGGCCGGTTTCGACTGGGTCGAGGGCGCCGCGCGGAATGTCGATCCGGTCGCGGCCATGTTCAACCGCGCCTGGCTGCACCAGAGCCTGCACATGCAGATCGCCGCCGTGCAGGCGATCGGCTTTGCGGTCGGCGGGATTCACGCCCTGCTGCTGCTTCGTGGGAAGGCGCCCGAGCTCAATCAAAAGGCGCTCAAGATCGCCATGACCTTCGGCGCCCTGGCCGCGCTCCTGCAACCGCTGGCCGGGCACTTCGCCGGCCAGCGCGTGGCGGAGCTGCA